>JARKQP010000049.1 GCA_029974875.1 Mobilitalea sp. | reverse complement strand
ACAGTTTCTAATATGTTCTGACCGTTCTCCTCCAGGACGCCTTCATAAAGCCCCTTTTGTCCAAAGGTCTGCATTAAAATTTCCGTCTCGAATCCGCTGTTGCCATTTACCTTACACTGACCGTCAGTGATAGCCTGCTTGATTTTTTCATAATGCTCCAGGCATAAAAGGAGCCCGATTGACACCTTCTCACCGTGTAGTGCATCCAATTTACCGTTCAGAACCTCCATCTCCCAGAAATGAGCCACATGGTGCTCTGCTCCTGAGGCCGGCCTGGAATTTCCGATCATCTGCATTGCCAACCCGGATAAAATCAACGCATACATTAATTTTTCCATAGGCTCGTACGTTTTTTCCGAGACTATGGGCTCGTATGCTTTTTCCGAGACTATGGGCTCGTACGTTTTTTCCGGGGCTATGCTTTCATTATCCTGTATTCTGATTTTATCCAATACAGCTTCAACCTCGCTTAATGCTTCCAACTCCAATTGATATATTTCAGCACAAAAATATTCTCCTGTAACAAAGCTTGAAACCTTCCAATCCAGCAAAGCAGTGTATTTTCCCATTAAATCAGAGATTCCCGAGGCCGTTAACCGGTATGGAGCCTGCGCAAATATATCTGTATCTGCCAATACATAGACCGGAGCTACTGCCGGTATCGTCTTTTTCATGCCGTGCCAGGTCATTGCCGCAACAGTAGAGACAAATCCGTCCACGCTTGCAGCGGTAGGTACGGAAATAAAAGGAATCCCCCTCTCATGTGCCATATACCTGGTAATGTCATGAATTGTACCGCTTCCGACGGCAATCAGGATATCCGCCCCGGAAGGTAATCTTTTTTGAACCCAGCCTACCTGCTTATCATCAGCATGTATGTCCGCGCCCTCCAGCTCCAGTACGTCATATTTCTCAAAATATTCTCCCAGGCTTCCTTCCGAAGCTTTTTTTGTATTCCCGTCGCACAAAAAAATGGGCTTTTGATATTCTCCGATCATTTCCTTCAGGTATCTCGTTGCCTGGGCCTCAATAACAATGTTTTTCACGGAAATCTCATGCTTTTTTCCACAGCTGCATAAAAGGTTAAATCTGTTGACATCCACTTTCATTTTCTTCTCTCCAATTATAATTTTGTCTTTGTATTTACGTTGAAAATCCTTTTATTTCTTTGAATGCTTCGAATGCTTCAAGTTATTGCTGAAGCATGTCCTTATTTATTTCTTTTATTTGGTATTATACTCTTTCCCTACCCCCAAAACAATATTATATTTAAAATCACCTATGTAGTTTATCGTCCAACACTATTCTTGTCCTCCTATGTTCATGGATTTTAGATACCAAAACAAAAAACAGTATATTCCTAAAAGCCAAAAGGAACATACTGCTTCATAATAATAACATAGGCAGGGGTATCTTACTATGCCGTTTTCTTTTCCTATCGGGAATAATCCGCTAAATTCCCTTTATAATTACAGTGGTATAATAACCTGCGGAATCAGGAATTTCATCGATTCCCCTCATGATTCTTTCTTCCTTCATACCACAGTTTTCCACCACCAATACTTGGCATTCCTTTTCTCTGGCAGCCTCCTTGATCTCCTTTAGCATCTTGCCTGCCTTCATCAATACCTTCGTCCCCGGAAGCCCAATGCTTTGGGTTAATCCATAGGTAGCCGGGATAATATGGATTTCTTCCTCTGCCTCTCCAAGGGATATTCCCAAGGCTGCCCCCATCGCACAAAAGGAAGGAATACCGCTGACAATTTCCGCCGAATATCCCCTTGCCCTTATCTTCTTGTCAAGATACATATAGGTGGAGTATACCGTAGGATCACCAAGAGTTAAAAATACGATTATTTTCCCAGCCTCCAGCCTTTCAACTACCTGTTCTTCATTCCTTCTACGGCTTTCTTCTAATATAAGCTTATCCTTCGTCATCGGATAGTCAAGTAATATGCATTCCTTCGCGTCCAGCCCCGGATATGCCCCCAGCGCTATCTGGTAAGCCACACAGGTCTCCTTATTCTTACTTGGAAGGGCTATGATGTCACATTCTGAAATCAGCCTTACCGCCTTTAAGGTTAATAACTCCGGATCTCCCGGCCCAACTCCGATACCATATAGTTTTCCAGTCATATATACTCCTTCTGCTTTTTTATTCTTCTAGGATTTATGTACCATAGGCCTTCATCAAACTTATAGCGTTGAATATATACATGCATATTCATCCCAAAACCTAAATCCGGCTTATGGAATACGGGCCTATCTATCCTTATCCAGCATGTATAGCAAAGCGTTGCAAATAGCCGCGGCTACATTACTTCCACCCTTTCTGCCCCTGGCAACGATGTGGGGACAGCCGGATTCTATCACCAGCTCCTTGGACTGCACTACATTCACAAAGCCCACCGGAACCCCTATAATTAAGGCCGGATTTAACCTTCCTTCCCCCATCAGCTCATAAAGCCGTATTAACGCCGTGGGCGCATTGCCTATTGCAAAGATTAACTCCTTATCTAACAGAGAAGCCTTATCCATGCTGGCTGTTGCCCTCGTCGTACCCTCCTGCTTTGCAGTGTTTGCAATATCCTCATCCGACATAAAGCAGAATACCTCTCCCCCGTATTTCTCCAATACCTTCTTATTAATGCCCGCCCTGGCCATCTGGGTATCCGTAACAATGGACGCACCTCTTTTTAATGCTTCCAGTGCCTTTGCTACAACATTTTCCGAAAAAACCAGAGTGTCCGCATATTCAAAATCCGCGGTTGTGTGAATGACTCTTTTAATAATAGGAGCTTTTTCTTCCTCAAGTATTCTGTCTCCCAATTCCTGAGTGATGATTTCAAAGCTTCTTTTTTCAATTTCCATCGGCAGCACCTGCTCAAGCTCTATTTTCATTTCTTCCTCCACGCCTTTCTGATTTCTACCATTTAAGTACTTACAAAACTGTAAAGCAGCATAATTGTTATGATTATGTCCTTTTTGCATTAGATTAATAAAAGTTCCCTTATTACTCTTTTCCACGTTATAGGAAACAGGTACTGCTTCCTATAATCATGATGGGCGGAGCAATAAATAATGCCTTTTATCAGAAATTAGGATCGCCTTCCAATAACTTATACTCCAGGCAGCTTCTCAGGAATCCATAGGGTATCTTCGGATTGGAATAATAGTACAGATGGGGGAAGCCTGCCGCTAACCGTTCATTGCCATGAATACATTCCCACTGGGTATCGCGTAACGGTTTTTTCGCCGTAAAGCTGTCTCCGCAGCTGGTGCTGTCAAAATAATGGAATTCATGTGCGCCGACCCTTTCACCCTCACCCGCCAGCATCTGGTCCGTATTGGATATTAAGGTAATATATCCAAAGCGGTTCAGCCTATCAGTCTTATACACTTCCCCGGCAATTGCTCCAACCATTGGGTAGCGTCTTTTCTCCATATCCTCCATGGCTTCATGCAGATACATAAAGCCTCCGCATTCCGCGATACAGGGCAGGCCCGCTAATAGCTTCTCTTTGATGGAGCGGATCATGCTTCTATTACCGCTCAGCTTTTCAGCAGCTAATTCCGGATATCCGCCGCCAAGGATCAAGCCGTGGATTCCATCGGGCAGCTCCTTATCATGAAGCGGTGAAAATTCAACAAGGGATGCCCCCATATCCTTTAGAAGCTCCAGGTTATCCTGATAATAAAAGCAAAAAGCCTCATCCTTTGCCACTGCAATCACCGGATCCCCTTCTACAACGGGTATCCCAGGCTTTTGATAGCTTAAGTCTTCTGCTCCTGCCGCTATGTTCCAGATCTCCTCCAGCTCAAGGGTTTCTTCAAAGACCTTTGCCAGCTCATCCAGCTTTCCCTGAAGGTTATCCACCTTCTCCGGGGTAACCAGCCCCAAGTGCCTGCTTTCAATCACCAGATCCCGGATAAAGGGCACATACCCCAGTACCTTTACAGGCAGCTCCTCCTCTATCACTTCCTTGATCCCGGCATAGAGCTTTTGCGGCATCTGGTTCAAGATTACTCCTACAATGCGGCTATCCTTCCTATATTCGAGAAATCCCTTGATGACCGGTACTACTGAGAGGCTCATACCCTTGCAGTTAACGACCAGGATTACCGGTGTACCGGTGATTTTTGCAAGCTCATAGCTGGAGGCATGGGTAGAGGTTCCCTTTAATCCGTCGTAATATCCCATAACGCCCTCCATCACAGAAAAGTCAGTGGTCTTCGCAGTTCTTCCGAAGAGGTACTTCACCGTCTCCTCATCACAAAAAAAGGTATCCAGATTTCTTGACTTTGCTCCGATAATTTCCGAATGAAACATGGGATCGATGTAGTCCGGGCCGCATTTAAAGGATGACACTTTGTACCCCCGGTTAAGGAAGGCACGCAGGATTCCGCAGGTCACCAGTGTTTTTCCGCTTCCGCTGGAAGCCCCGCCAATCATAATCCTGGGCAGTCCCAGCCCCGCCTCCATGCCCTTTACGGAGCTTGGGGCATTATGCAGTTGTAGCATGGATCCGGCCATCCCTTTGTCAGAATTTCTAATTTCCTTCAGCCTCGCCACCTCCTGAAAATGCTATAATATATACCGGATTCTGACCCATCATCATATGATAGGCTCCCAGGGTCTGGGCTTTCGAAATCGATGCCTGCACAAATTCCGCATTTTCAATTCCCAAAGCCTTCAAGGCGCTGGTAGCCTCCGCCACCGTCTCTAAGGCTATGGCATTGATCACCACCCTCACCCCAGGATTGCGGCCGAGCAGCTGGGTCAATATACTTCTTAGATTTCCTGAGCTTCCGCCAATAAAGGCATGGGTCGGTGCAGGAAGCTCCTTCATTGCCTCCGGTGCTGTTCCCTGGGTAATGACCAGGTTTTCCACGGCAAATTTCCTTTTGTTTTCTTCTATTAACCCAATTGCCTCTTCTTTTTTCTCAATGGCATATACCCTTCCCTTGTCCGCCAGCCGTGCCATTTCCACCGCTACCGATCCGGTACCGGCTCCGATATCATAGATTACGGATTCTCTTCTTAACCTCATTTTTGAAAGGGAGATACTCCTGACCTCTTCCTTCGTCATCGGAACCTTACCACGGATAAAGGCTTCATCCGGCAGCCCATGGGTGATTACCGAATTCCTTGCCGCCGGATTCTCTACCAACACGGCACAAAGCTCTGAGAAGTCCTGCTCCAGTAACTCAACCGGTGCTCCAACCACTATCCTTTCTTCCGGGTAGGACAGCCTTTCACCTACGGAAAGAGTAACCTCCGGGTATCCATAATCTATCAGTTTCCGGCAAAGCTCCTTCACCCCCTGCCTTCCTCCGAGCAGGGTAAATACCTTTTCCTGTGTCCTGATCCCATGCAGGATATTCTCCTCCCTGCCGTGGATGCTATAGAACCCCACATCCTCCCAGGAGGTTTTCAGTAATGCGCATAAATAGATACAGGCAGAGATCCCAGGCAATACTGTGACCTCATAATCCTTAAGCTCCTCCAGCAGTTTTTTTGCGCCGCTGTAGAATCCGGTATCCCCTGATAATGCAACTACAATATTCTTGTACTGCGGATGCTCCTGAATAAACCCAGCGATTTCCGCAGCCTTATATGACTCGAAGACCGGACAATGATAAGCTCTTAAAATCTCTAAGATACGGCCGGCCCCGATCAGAAGATCTGCCCTCCCGCAAGCCCCTGCCGCCTCTATGGTCATATTCCCCGGGGAGCCCATACCGGTTCCCACCAACGTAATATGCTGTTTTAGCTTTAGTCCATAGCGTTCCATCAGCAGCTTCAGGCATTCCCAGTAGGACACTCCCTCTTCCTTCCCCGGCCGCCCGATGACAATCATCTTAGCCCCCGCACGGATGGAAGCATTGATTTTCTCAAGGAAGCCTCCGGCTTTTCCTGATTCCTTGGTCACTAAATACCTGGCATCGATTTGCTTTAGCATGGCATAATTTAACTCCTCCGAAAAGGGACCCTGCATGCAGATCAAATTCTTTCCTTCAAAGCCAAGCTCCGCGCATTGCGCCGCAACCTCCGGTGTAGATAATACCCTGGCATAAAGACGGGTCTTGTAATCAGGAACACAGGTGTACTTTGCCAGTTCCTTACTGCCGGTGGTAAGAAGAACATTTCCCTCGGTGGCTTTCAGATACTGCGCCGCCTCCTCTACCGATTCCAGGTAAAGAATATCCTCGTTTTCTGACTTAAGGCTGTCCCGCAGCAGTCTTAGATACTCTTTTCCTGATTCCTTGCAGGCCTTTTCGATATTCTCCGATACGATTACTGCATATGGATGGGTAGCGTCGATTACCAGGGACACCTGCCGGACTTCCATCAGCTGTCTCATTTCCTCTGCATCCAGCCTTGATGAGGTAACGGTTATGTGCTCACCCTTTGGAAGGAGCTTCTCTCCGTATTCCGTCGCCACGCAGACATGAATCCGGATTCCGGTGCCGGATAGTTCCTCCGCCAGGCTTCTTCCTTCCGCCGTACCCGCAAAGATTAATATTTCACTCATGTGCACCTTCCTTACTTTCGGGGGAATGCCTGAAAGCCACTCACAGTTTTCAGGCACTTCCTAACTCATATGGTAATTGCGAAATTTAAAACTTTCACCAGCTATCCCGTTTCTCAACTGCCTACGATCTCATAGCCTCTTGGAGTAACCATATATCCATCGATTTTCTTGGTCTGGGAGTTGCCGATAAATACCGTTGTAAACATATCCACCGGTGTATCCCGTAATTCCCGTAAGGATAAGATTCTTCCCTCTTCCCCTTCTCTTCCGATATTGGCAACAATTCCGCACACCGTATCCTCCCCTGCAAACTTAAGGATAATATCACAAGCCTTCTGCAGATAATCCGAACGCTTCTTGCTGGAGGGATTATATAGGCAGATGGCAAGATCTGCCGACGCGGCACATTCCAGCCTTTTCTCAATCTTTTCCCAGGGTGTCAGCAGGTCGCTTAAGCTGATTACCGCAAAATCATGCATCAGCGGAGCTCCCAGTACGCTTCCTCCTGCCAAGGCCGCAGTAACCCCGGGTATAAGCTCCACCTTAGTCCCAGGATATTTTGCCCCCAGCTCCAGAATAAGCCCTGACATACCGTATACTCCTGCGTCCCCGCTGCAGATCATGGAAACCGTCCTGCCGGTACCTGCTTCCTCAAATGCCTGGATACAACGCTCCACCTCCCTCTTCATTGGGGTAGTCATGAATTTCTTATCTGGAAAATGCTCCTTTACCAGGTCAACATATACCGTATATCCAATGATGGTATCGCTCATTTCCATCGCTTTTACCGCTTTAATTGTCATCTGCTCATATTCACCCGGACCGATTCCGATCACGTATAATTTATTCAATGTAAATCACCTGTCCCCTTCTTGCCATACTGACGGTTACCCCGTCCCTTGCTGTCTTTTCCTGTACCATCCGCCCATAGCTGCTTCCGAGGATGGCCGCCCTTTCACACACATTACCGGTGCCTGTAACCTTTTTTACATACTCGGATTCTAAAAAGCTTCCCGAAACTGCTTCTAATTGTCCGGAGGAATAGGTCTGAAACTCCAGGCCATATTTCCTGCAAAAATCCACCAAGCCCCTTTCTTCCTTTTTCAGGTCGATGGAAGCCACATTCCGTACCGCATGGATGGAAATATCCTGCCGCTCCAGCACCTCAAATACCGCCTGCTCTATTTCCTCCAGAGTTTTTCCCTTCCTGCAGCCGATACCCAGGGTGATGACCCTCGGAATCAGGTTCAGGGTTTTCGCAAAAGGCTGGCTTTTTTCACTCAGGGAAATGCAGATCCCGTACTCCTGCTGTAGCTCCGGTGTAATTTGCTCCGGAAGGATGCCCTTTATCTCAAAATCGCTGGCAAGGCCTATCTTCTCATGTCTGAGTAAAGCTGCTGAAATTCTCTTTGCATAATCCATACTGGAAATAAATAAATTATTTTTTACGGCAAATACATCTACTGCAAACAGCTGGTTAAGGTCTGTAGCCGTTGTAATCACCGGCATCGAATTAAGGCTCAGGGAAAGCTCACCGGCCAGCTCATTGGCACCGCCGATATGCCCTGATAGGACCGGAATGACAAACCTGGCTTTTTCATCAATTACGATGACTGCCGGATCTGTTGTCTTATCCTTTACAAAGGGTGCAATTGCCCTGACTGCAATTCCTACCGCTCCAATGTATATGATTGCATCCGCGTCCTGAAACTGTTCCCCTGTCCACTCCTGGAGCTTCCCTTTTAATGGACGGATGGACGGACAGATCCCCGGCTCTTTCATATGGGCCTCCATTGCATAAGCATTTACTTCATAACCAAGGGTCTTTAATTCAGAGACTACCGTACTGCACAGCCTTGTCCCATTTCCGGTAAAGCTGATGATGCTTATCTTTTCCATGGCACCTCTTCCTACTCCGATGCCTTCCTGAATTCTGTTGAAAATGCAGGGTTATAAAGCTCAGAGTTTCTATAATCCGTCGGTGAGATCACATCCCCGACAATAATGAGTGCTGTTTTCGTGATCTGATTATCCCTCGCTGTCTGCTCCAGGGCTTCAATGGTACAGATAAACTTCTTCTCATCCGCCCAGGTCGCCTTATAGACAATCGCCGCAGGGGTATCCTTAGGATAACCTCCTTCTATCAGCTGCTCCGACAGCTCTTTCAATAAGCCGGTGCTTAAAAATATTACCATGGTTGCCCGGTGCGCGGCAAAGGAGCTTATGCTTTCCTTCTCCGGAACCTGGGTCCTTCCTGCCATCCGCGTAATAATAACGCTCTGTGACACGTCCGGTAAGGTATATTCCAGATTCAGCGCTGATGCTGCTCCGCAAAAGGAGCTGACACCGGGGCAGACATCATAGGCTATCCCCAGTTCCTTAAGCAGCTCCATCTGTTCATGGATGGCACCGTATAAACAGGGATCCCCTGTATGAAGGCGCACCGTCACCAGCCCTTCCTCTTCTGCCTCCTTCATAACCTGGATAACCTCCTGCAAGGTCATATAGGCGCTGTTGTGGACCTTACAGCTCTCCTTTTTGTTCTTTAACAAGTCCGGATTCACCAGAGAACCGGCATAGATGATTACATCTGCCTCCTGCAGCAGCTTAAATCCCCTTACCGTTATCAAATCCTCTGCTCCTGAACCGGCTCCTACGAAATGTACCATAAAAGCTCCTCCACTCCTTTCGTTTTTCCCAGTAGTCCCAATTGGTTGGAAAAGGTGATCACTCCCAGCTTCAGCTTATCATAAGCCCGCTTGTCCAGATAATAAAGCATCCGTTCCAGGATAAGCTCCATTGTGTCCTCCAGCAGTCCCTTTTCCCCGATATATTCCAGGGCCTCTTCCGTTGTAATGGCCGTCATAAGCCTTTTAAGCAGCTCCGTATCCCCTCCCGCCATTGCCGTATAGGCGGTCAGTATTTCCATACGCCCATCCGCCTGTCTGGAATGGGTATTCATAATACCCGCTGCCAGCTTCACAAGCTTTCCGATATGTCCGACCAGCAATACACCGTCAAGCTCCTCCACCACCGCATAATCGATGGTATCTCCCACATAATTGCTGCATTTTACCGCATGCTCCAGATCTAACCCTAAGGTCTCCCTTGCAAAATCTACCCCGTAATTTCCCGGCGTACATAGCATATATTTCTTTCCCGATGCCCGAAGGAGCTTAATCTCAAGGTGGATGGTTTCCTTGATGGCATCTTCACTCATGGGCTCCACAATACCGGTGGTTCCCAGGATCGAAATTCCTCCCTCAATTCCAAGCCTTGGATTAAAGGTTTTCTTTGCAATCTCCACTCCCTCCGGAATTGAGATGGTTATCCTCATTCCGCCTGGATAGTCAAGATCCTCCATAATCTCTAAAACCGCTTCCCGGATCATCCTTCTTGGAACCTTGTTAATGGCGGCTTCCCCAGGCTCCTGCTCCAAGCCCTTTTTGGTCACTCTGCCGACTCCCGGGCCGCCCTCCAGGATGACCCCCGGCTCAATGCACTTCCTGGCAAGTGCGTAGACCATAATCCCGTCTGTAACATCCGGGTCATCTCCGGCGTCCTTCCTGATCCCGCAGCTTGCCATCTCCAAAGTCACTTCGGCCTCCAGCACCTTTAGATTTAAAAGGATGCCCTTCGGTGTCATAAGCGATATGGAATCCACCCTCCTGTGCTCCAGCAGCATCCTGACGGCTGCTTTGGCTGCAGCTGCGGCACAGGAGCCGGTGGTATAACCCAGCCTAAGCTTTTTATTATTTTTTATAATATATTCATCCACTACAGCTACCTCCGCCTCAATGACAGTAACCCAAACAAGAACAGTAACACGAATAATGAGAGCAGCCCAAACAATGGCAGCAGCCTAAACAATGACGACAGCCCAAACGATGGCAGCAGCCCAAACAATAACGACAGCCCAAACAAACAGGGACACAAAAATAGCCCCTAGTTGTCAGCAACTATAAGGCTATTGAAATCATTTATATCTACTGTGTAATGCGTAAAAGGTATCAAAAACCACATATACCTGCCCACTCAAAATAAATATAACATATTCCGTCCTCACAGAATTGCCATTGACAAGTTCAGGCAGGTATTCTGACTTATACATCCTGATACATTTTCGCCTTCCCAGTGTTACCAGTGGCCGATTCCTTCCAATCCTGAAAATGTACTCCGTAAATACAGCAATGGGATTGCTGCGGATTCTCACCGCATTCCCTTTTCATCCCATATCCCGGCTGGCAGGTATGGGAACCTGAACTCCATATCCATATTAACAATATCGACTTCCGCTGTCAAGATTCCATTTATCCATATTTGGCAATTTGCATGATATCCAGTTAAAATTTTAAGTTCATCTTGACATTTATCACAGCAAAAAATATAATCGTCTAAGTATATCAAGTCGTAGATATAGATTTATGGAGGTAATTATGACAAAAGAATATGCATCACAAATAACCGTCTGTCAGCCAGAGCCGGCTGCAAATATCCCGTCGGCAGCTAAGGGAAATCCGGCAAAGAAGGCCATCCTAGTGGTCAGCTTTGGAACCAGCTATAATGACAACCGGGAAAAGACAATCGGTGCCATAGAAAAAGCCGTCTCCTTAGCCTACCCGGATTATGCGGTAAAGCGTGCTTTTACAAGCCGGATGGTCATTAACAAGCTTAAAACGCGTGACGGCATAAAGATTGATAACGTGGATGAAGCCATGTGCAATCTGGTGCTTGAAGGCTATGGTACTGTAATCGTACAGCCCACCCACGTAATGAACGGCTATGAGTATGAGGAAATGCTCTCCCTGGTTGAGCCTTATAAGGGCAGCTTTGAAGCCCTTTATCTTGGCTCCCCGCTTCTTACCTCTGAGGAGGATTATACCAGGCTGGCAAAGGCTGTTACAGCGGAGGTTCCGGAAACCAACCGGGAGGACACCGCCGTTGTACTAATGGGTCACGGTACCGACCACTTTGCAAATTCTGCCTATGCGGCACTGGATTACCGGATGAAGGACATGGGCTACCATAATATTTTTATCGGAACGGTAGAGAGCTACCCTGATTTGGATACCGTTAAAAGACAGGTTACAGCCCATAAAGTAAAAAAAGTTGTATTATATCCCCTTATGATTGTCGCCGGCGACCATGCAAATAATGATATGGCCGGGGAAGAGGAAGGCTCCTGGAAAAGAGCCTTTGAGGAAGAGGGCTATGAAGTAAAATGCGTCCTCAAGGGCCTTGGCGAGTATGATGCGATCCGCCGCATGTTCGTAGAGCGCATTGATACCGTTATGGCAGATAAAAAATAACCGGATAGGAAAATAGATTCATAGAAAGTAAAAAAAAATATCTCAAGTCAGCTTCTGGCAGAGGCTCCCTGAGATATTTTTTTT
>JARKQP010000023.1 GCA_029974875.1 Mobilitalea sp. | reverse complement strand
CTTGATACAGCTTGTTTAATTGTCCTTTGCCTCCGCTGACTGGCGTGGGACAGGGGACATGCCTGTATTGAAAAGAAGTAATAGTACTTCTTATCGTTATTCTAAGTTTACAATGTATAGAGAGTTATGTCAATTTATTTGAAAAGAAAATGGAGAAATAGCTGAGATAATGAGAGGGAATACTAAAATCCCGTAAGAATGGCGTGAATGATTAGGATATTAGGACACGGCTAGATTTCTTTATAAAGAGGTTATAATAATATCAAATCGTAATTTAGTAAATCGTGATTTGAATAAAGAGGTGTACGGTATGTTTATAGGACGAGAAGCTGAGCTGTAGTTTTTAGAAGGTATATATTTAAAGAAGAAAAGGGGACAGGCAGTCAAAAGAATATCTGATTGGTGAATGTAAATTTAATTTTGTTGACAAACGTCAACTTGTATATTGACATTTGTCAACAAAGGCTTTATACTGGCAGTATGGTAAATAAATGTATCGATACAATATTTATTTTTAAGCCCTATGAGACATGGGAAAATTCAATAGAGGAGTGAAGATATGCAGCAAAAGGATAGCTATGAAAGATTGCCCGATTCAGAACTGCTGGTTATGCAGATTATTTGGCAGTCCGGGACTTCCATTGGCACGGGCAGGATTGTGGAACTGGTATGTGAGCAAAGGAATTGGTCACGTTCTACAGTCCAGGTGCTGTTAACGCGCCTTGAGGAGCGCGGTTTTATTGAAATGAAGAAAAAGGGCAGGCTTAAGTTCTATGCTCCACTGGTTAAGGAGGAGGAATACCTGTCAAAGGAGACAAAAACATTTCTGGAGCAGTTTTACAGCAATTCATATAAGAAGCTGATTGCTTCCCTGGTGGAAAGCCGGACAATAACGGAAAGTGATATTGATGATATCATCCAGATCATAAAAAATGCGAAGGGGGATGAAAAGCTTGAATAACCTATTCCTTACCGTACTTAGCATATCTATGGCAGGAGCCCTTCTTGTATTGTGCATGATATTGCTAAATAAAATATTCGGAAAGAAATATTCCAGGCGGTGGGTACATATTATATGGGCAGTGATTGCTGTCCGCCTTATCCTTCCGGTTAATGTCAGCATGGTTGATATCCCGGGGATTAGAGTGCCGGATGGGCTGGCAGTTATAAATTCCATGATTTCTTCCGGCAAGACGGGTGGTTTAGCCGGGATATGGCTGGATAACACCACGGAAGAGGATGGGCGGACGGAGGAATCGTCCGCCGGCAAGGGCAATGGAAGCGCGGCTTTGGTTGCTGGCAAGGACAGTGGGAATGCGTCGGCTCCGGTTAGTGGCAAGGACAATGGGAATGCGTCGGCTCCGGTCAGTGGCAAGGACAATGGGAATGCGTCAGCTCCGGTTGCTGGCAAGGATAATGGGAACGCGGAAACTTCGGGCGCCGGTGGGGATGATGCGAATGTCCAGGCAACGGTACAGAAGGGGATGCTGGAGGAAGGCAGTACAGCAGCAGAAGCAAACCTCCTCTTCCTGGTGCTTGATGTGGTAACGGTTATTTGGGCCGCTGGTGCCATCCTTTTTCTGCTCTATCATCTGGGGGCGTATCTTAACTATAGGAGAAAGATATCCAGATGGGAAATATCCGTTAAAAATGCTGAGCTTTTGGAGCAGCTCCGGGATCTTTGCATGGATCTGGGGATAGATCGTCCGGTTAACATGGTGGTCTGCAACCAGGTTCAGTCGCCCATGCTTATGGGATTTATGAAGCCCTGTATTGTATTGCCTCCACAGGATTTTACGGAGGAGCAGTATTATTTTATCCTGAAGCATGAATTGATCCATTACAAGCACCATGACCTGCTTTATAAATTACTTCTGCTGGGGGCGGCTGCCCTGCACTGGTTCAATCCCTTCATCCATTACATGGTATATCTGGCAAATAACGATATGGAGCTGTACTGTGATGAGGAAGTGATTGCCCGGAATAACCAGCTTTACCGCGAAAGTTACAGCAGGATGCTGCTTCAAATTATCACAGGTACGTCCAGGGGCAAGAATAACCATTTGCTTCTTTCAACCGGTTTTGGCAGCAGGAACAGGCAATTAAAGAACCGGTTCTTCCGGATCATGAATGCAAAGCCGACAAAAAAGGGCACCAGCTTAATTCTGGCTCTTGTCTGCCTTATTGCAATGGCGGGAAATCTGACGGCATGCCTGGTTCCGCCGAAAGCCGGCAATGGGGAACAGGCAGGTACAGAGATACAAACGAATCCATTGGTTCCTGTATCAGAAGCCGGGAAGGACAACATTCCTGACAAATTGGAAAAGGTGGGCAGTGTTTTAGTGGTTGGAATTGATGGGGTAAAGGACGAGGAATATTTACGCGCCGACAGCATTTTAGTCGTCAGCATAAATCCTGATACGAAGAAGATATGCTTAACCTCATTTTTGCGTGATATGTATTTACAGGTTCCGGGACATGGAAAAGACAAATTAAGCTCGGTGTATGGCCTGGGAGGTACTGACCTGATTAAGGATACGCTTGAAACTAACTTTGGCATTGCCATCGACCACACGGTTACGGTTAATATGAAGGCTTTTTCGGATATTGTTGACTCTATTGGAGGCATTGAAGCAGAGCTGACAAAGGCAGAGGCCAAATACCTGAATAGCACGAATTACATCAGCAATAAAAAGTACCGCACTGTGACAGAAGGGAGACAACGGTTAAATGGGAACCAGGCCCTTGGCTACCTGCGGGTGCGCAAGGTACCTACCTTACAGGGAGAAAAGGAAGATCTGGGGCGGACCAGCCGCTTAAGAAACCTGCTCGCATCCATTATTGTGGAATGCAGTAAAAAGGATGCTGTTGAACTGACGAAGGTGCTTATGAAGGTCGCACCGGACATTTCCACGGATATGGACATTGGGCAAATGCTGGTTTATCTGAATACTGTCCTGCAGGGCAGCTTCCATACGGATACCTCCTTAATCCCGGCAGAAGGTTCTTATATCTCAAGGGTGCAAGGTGGGATGAGCATCCTGGAGGTTGATTTGGATGAGAATGGAAAGATCTTAAAGCAAATTATGTCGCCAAATTAATTGGATAGGAAAATAATTGGATAGAAAAAAAGAAGTAAAGCGTCGCCTTGGAGGTTATCATCAGGGCGGCGCTTTCGTATTATATTGGCATGGCTGCCTGGGAATAAGCGGGATCTTTGTACAGATCCCATGTTTTTGTCTTACCGGTTCTTCTCACTTCTGGCAAAGAAGAAGGTTCCGATTACAAGGCACACCACCGTAATTGCTACAATGGCTATGAGTGTTATGGCGGGATTGAACAGCACGACACTGCCGTATTCCGGGGTTCCCGCATAAACGACTGCCCGCACCAGGTCAAGACAATAGGTCATGGGCATCATTCGGCTGATGACAAAGAGTATTCCGCTGGAGTTGTTCATGGGGATAATGGCTCCTGAGAGGAACATCTGGGGCATGGTAATCAGCATTACGGCCATGTTTGCCATTTTATTATTCTTAACCAGGCCAATGACAATCATAGCCAGCGCCCCTGCCGACAGGCACATCAGGGGTGACAGGGCGAGAATCGCCAGCATCTGCCCAACGGAAAGGGTAATTCCCATGATGAGCCCCACAACCAGGGTGCCGGCCATGCTGATAATTGCGCCGAAGGAGGAGCCCATGATTTTTCCGATCACGATGGAATAGCGGGAGACAGGGGAAATCAGCATCTCCTGTGTAAAATCGGTGAAATGGTCTTCCACCAGGGAAGCGACGCCGCTGGTTGTCGTCATGAACAGCATATTGACCAGCATGCCTACCAGCATGAATTCCCCGTAATTGAAGTCAAGTCCCCCGGCCATGTTCTGCTTCAGGCTGCCGCCCAGCATACCCATCATGACCAGGGGCATGAGCAGGCTCATGGCGATAGTTCCTACGGACTTAAAAAATAGTGTAATATCCCGGGCTGCGATGGTAACTATAGCGTTTAGCTCGCGCAGGAGCTTTGATTTTATTTTAGGCTGTTGTAGTGTCAGTTCGCTCATGCCGCTTCACCTCCTGTTCTTTTCAGATATTCCACATAGGCATCTTCCAAGGTTGGTTCCTGGATCTTAAGCACGGTCAGCCTGGTCTGCAGGCCGGCAATGATTTCCTGGGCTGACCTGTCCTGGAAGGGAACCGTGATATGGCTGTCAATACGGCAGGAAAGCCCCAGCCCCGCAAGCTCACTGATTAGCCCATCCCGGTCTTGTGCATCGAGGACAAGCTCCTGCTTGAGCAGGTCGGCCTTCATTTCCCCGGGAGTGCCGGAGATGGCGATTTTGCCCTGGTTGATGATGCAGACCTTGTCTACATGCTCAGCCTCATCAATATAGTGGGTGGTCAAAAATACCGTCGTACCGTTCTGCCTGCGGACGTTGTTAATATATTCCCAGAGGCTACGCCTGCTCACAGCATCAAGCCCCTGGGTCGGTTCATCCAGAAACAGGACCTTCGGTGTATGGATCAGGCTGCGGATGATCTCCAGCTTGCGCTGCATGCCGCCGGAGAGCTTTTTGATGGGTTTAAACAGGGCATCCCGGATGCCGACAATTTCGGCAAGCTCCAGCACCCGGTTTTGGTAGGCAGCGGGCATCATGCGAAAGCTGGGGCGGTAGCTGAACATGCCATAGAGACAGGCGTGGAAGCGGATATTCTCCTCCGCCGAGAGGGAGGGGTCGAGGCTGGGCTGCTGGAAGATGATGCCCACCTTTTCCCTGACCCGCTGTGCCTCCTTTTCCACGTCACAGCCGGCAATCTTCACGCTGCCGGAGGTTTTGGAAAGAGTTGTTGTCAGGATGGAGATGGTGGTTGTCTTTCCAGCGCCGTTGGGACCGAGAAAGGCGAAAAAATCTCCCTCCTTGACATCAAAGCTGATCCCTTTGACAGAGGGCTCCTTTGCCTTGTCATATTGCTTAATAAGTCCGTTTACGGAAATCATGGATGTCATAGGGCTGCCACCTCCTGGTTTTTCTGGTTTATTTTTAACATATAAGAACACCTCCGTTTGATTTATGGCTCTTACTATAAAGCCATAAATTAAACGGAGGTTAAATTTAGTTTAAACGCAATGTAAACAGGGCAATTTATTTTTCCAGGGGCAGCGTCACGGTAAAAGTGCTTCCCACATCCGGCTGGCTTTTCGCTGTTATCCTGCCGCCGTGCAATTCAATAATCTTTTTGACAAGGGACAGACCCAGGCCATTTCCGCCCAGGGAACGGTCCCTGGCTTTATCGGCCTTGTAAAAGCGCTCAAAAATATGCATCCCATCCTCCTCGGAAAAGCCGGTGCCGGTATCGGATATGCAACAGATGGCTTCCTCCTTTGTAACTGTCAGCGTGACACTGATCCCGCCACCTTCCGGCGTGAATTTAATTGCATTATGGAGCAAATTAATCCAGACCTGGGCGAGCAATTCCCTGTCACCGCTGTAAGTGATCTTTTCAAGGGAGAGGGAGGGCTCAATACTTTTTTCTGTCCATTGGGGTTCCAGCATGAGCACGGAATTTTGAAGCTGCTTATCCAGGGAAAATGATGTTCTGGCAAGGGGATGTTCGCTGCTTTCCAAGGAGGACAGCTTAAGCAGGTTATCGCTGAGCTTGGAAAGACGCTTGGCTTCTGTCTCAATTACATTGATATAGTGGGCACGCTGCTGTGGGGATAGGGCGTCATTTTTTAAAAGTGCTGCAAAGCCGCTGATGGAAGTCAACGGGGACTGGATTTCATGGGAAACGTTTGAGATAAAATCCTGCCGCAGGTTCTCCATGGAACCCAGCTCCTTTGCCATCTTATTGACGCTTTCGGCAATCCCGGAAAAGGGATCATGTTCCTCCACAGGAAGCAGCACGCCAAAATCACCGTGGGCAATACGGTCCATAGCTTCGATGGTGTTATCCAGAAAAGCGTTGCGGAGCAGGTTCCGCCTATCATTTCCGAAATATCTCCGGGTGTGGAGCCATACCCAGATTTTTACCGCCAGGGCGAAGACTGCCAGGCCAAGTATTTCAGTGATGATGTGTGTCCAGATGTCAGCAGGGCGGCCGGTGAAGGAAAAAATCAATAACGACAGCCCGTAGCCCGCAGCAAAGCAGAGCGAAAAGAGTATAACCGACAGTAACACTCCCCAGCTCCAGTTTGGCCTACGGGGTTCATTTTTCTGTGAGTTCATGCTTCCACCTCCAACCGGTAGCCAAGCCCGCGGACCGTTGTGATCCGGAAGCGGCATTGCTCTGCAGGAAAACGCTCCCGCAGACGGTTAATATGCACATCCAGGGTCCGCTCATTTCCTTCAAAGTCGTAGCCCCACACATCCTCAATGAGCTGGTCGCGGGTGAAGGTTTTTCCCGGCTGGGAGCCCAGCTTGAACAGCAGCTCGAACTCCTTCATGGGGATATCGCTCCGTGTTCCCCTAAAGGTCACCAGGTAGCTGTTTTTATCCAAGGTCAGGGCGCCGATTTCTACGGTCTGGGAAGCGGCGATCTTATACCGCTTCAGCAGTGCCTTCACGCGCATGACAAGCTCTATGCCTTCAAAGGGCTTGGTCAGGTAATCGTCCGCACCCAGCTCGAAGCCCTTTACCTTTTGGCTGATCTCACCCTTTGCCGTCAGCATCAGGATGGGCAGCTCCTCATAATAACGGCGTGCATGGCGGCAGAACTCAAAGCCGTCCATGTCCGGCATCATCAGGTCGAGGACGCAGAGGTCGATTTTATTGCTTCCCAGCTTTTGAAGGGCCTCCCGCCCATTCTTAGCTTCATATATGGAAAAGCCTTCATTTTGCAGCAGGGTTCCGACAAGCTCCCGGATGTATGGATCATCATCAATTACTAAAATGGCTGCCATGGAGGTGCCTCCCTTCCGTTTTTATTTATATTATACCCCATTAATGTAAACGCAGGTTAAATTGGTGTGATATTTATCTGCCGGCAACTGCGGCGGAGGAAGAGGAAAGTGCTATGGATGGTGCGGTCAAAGGTCTGCAGGGCTGGATCAATTGTTTTGAAAAAACAAGCTTGAAAGGTGTTGTACGAGGTACCGGTGTAACAGACGTTGGTAACATTAAGGGGAATCCTGCCCTCCGGGAAGTCTACGAGTTAGGAAAAGCACTGTAATTTAGAAATAAGCGAGGGCACTGGGCACTTTGCTTATTTCTTTTTCCGCACTCAGTTTGCTTCTCCCAGATTGTCCCTATGGCAGCGTGGACTTATAGTTGTAAAATAATTTTAATTTCAAAGTAGTTGACAAAGTCAACTACTTTGTGCAAAAATATATAAATAAACAAACAAAATATGAGCATATGTAATATTGGAGAGAGATAACGATGGAAAAACGTGTATTGGAGCAAGTTCGTTCATTTAACCGGAGCATTGCAGTACAATTGAATGTCTTCAACCGGTATGCGCTTGGTACCGAGTATTCCTTGGTGGAAAGCCGCATAATCGTAGAAATTGGCCGTGATGACAGATGCACGGCAAATAAGCTGGCAGCCGCCCTGAGAATGGATAAGAGCTATTTGAGCAGGATACTGGCCAAATTAGAAGCAGGAGGACTTCTTGACCGGTTACCGGTGGAGGAGGATGGGCGCAAGAAACAGTTAAGCCTAACAAAAGCCGGCAAGGTTTTGTATGGTGAGCTGGACAAGCGTTCGGATCAGCAGGTTGAGGCTATGTTAGAAGGGATCCGTCCTGATCAAATTGAGAAATTATTAGAGAGTATGCAATTTATCCAGAAGATAATTGGAGGAGAGAATGTGTGATTTAAGAATAGTACCGGCCTATGACCGGATCGGGGAAATAAAGGAAATCTTCAGGGAGTATGTTGAAAAGGAATGCGTTGCAAATTTTGGCATTGAGTTGGAGTTTCAGAATATCACGGAAGAATTAGAAAATCCCCAAAAGAAGTATGATGAGATGACGGGAGGCTTATATTTGGTGCTTTGGAAATCCGGGGCAGCAGGCTGCATTGCCTTTCAAAAAATGGATCAGACCAGATGTGAAATTAAGAGGCTTTATATACGGCAGGAATACCGGGGAAATAAGCTTGGTGAAAGGGCTATGGAATTTGTATTAGAGGAAGCGCGGAAGAAAAACTATAAAGAGGCATATTGTGATACGCTTTCCAGAATGGCAAGTGCCGTTGCTCTTTATAACAAGTTAGGATTTGTTGAAATTGAACCGTATTACCAGAATCCGTTCCCGGATGCATTGTTTTTAAAGAAGGTTCTATAGATACCTCATAAATCCCTTTATAATTATATCCTCCCCTATATCCATAGTGGTATAGGGGAGGATATAAATTTGTGCTTTTAAATCACCTTCCAGTACCCTTTCTTGCTTGTACCGATCCGTTCAATTAATCCCTTTTCTTTGAGTGATTTCATTTTTCCAGCAACCGTCTTTCGACTGATATTCGTCTTCTCAGCAAGTTGGGAAAATGAGTATGCAGGGTCTTCTGATAATAGATTAAGAATAAGCATTTCGATATCGGTCACCCTATTATGCACTTTATTGCGTTTTGAACAAATAATGCGATCATCAGGAAAGGTAAACTTAATCATAATGTCGCCCGGATGGACTGTATATTCCGGTTCCGGTACACCATCTTCCCGGCAAGCATCATATATTTTTTCTATGCCTCGCCCCCAGCTCTCAATAAAACCAGCCAGATAGAAGGTATGGGCAATGTTTGGATTAAACGGACGTGAAGCATGCTTATTCATCAAATTTTCAAGAGTCCACGTTTCCGGCAGCCTGCCTACATTGGCAATATATGATTTATCGTCATAAACACTAATTTGAATTGGAATACCAGCACTGTAATCCTTATGGACAATAGCATTCAGTAAAGCTTCACGTAAAGCCGCTTCCGGAAGGGGAGAGCGTTCCACCCGCTGAATCCCTTTATAAGAAATCTTAGCCTTCAGGTATTTGAAATAAATTAACTCTAAAACTTTATCTAGTTGTTGGAGTAATGATTCATCATTCATAAGTATCGGGACAGCGAAGAAAATTCGCAGATACGGAGGATGTTTCTTGGCTCCTTTTTTCAATTCTTTTTAATACTGGATTTTTTTAAAAATTCTAATTGACAATCAGGCAAATATATTTTAATATATAGTTATAAAACAATATATTAAAACTAAAAATTAAAACATGAAGATGAAATCGATGAAACCAATGTGAAGATGGAACCAAAGTAAAAATAATAACAAAAGATCAGGATCAAGATTTTAAACGGAAAGTCGGGCCTAAGAACCAGAATCAAGGATTTGGAAATGGTCGAGGTAAGGGATCGAAGAAACTAAGAAATTCGTAGGGTAACAATCGTAGGAAAGGGAATTATTATGGCTTACTTTAATTGTCACTTTTTTAGCGGCGTTCTGAAGCAAAATGTGACGCTGGACGTCCTCATTCCATCGCCGGATTCCGATGAGCTGATGAATAAGGACAAGATACAGAGGTACAACTACAGGAAGGGGTTTCCCGTGCTCTACCTTCTTCATGGGGCGTATGGGGATTATAGCGACTGGCAGCGGTTTACGAGCATCGAAAAGCACGCACAGAAATACCACATTGCAGTCGTCATGGCTTCGGCGGGAAATAGCTTCTACCACAACATGGTACGTGGACAGCAATACCATACCTTTTTTACGGAAGAGCTGAGGCAGTTCGTGACCGATATGTTTCCGGTATCAAGCTTAAGGGAGGACACCTTTGTGGCCGGACTTTCCATGGGTGGCTATGGGGCATTTTACCTGGCACTGTCCCGGCCGGAGCTATACTCCCATGCGGCAAGCCTGTCGGGAGCCTTGGACATCGTGAAATTATATGAGGAAATGGGAAAGGGAAAGATTGAGGGACCGTTCCCCTGGGAGGATATCTTTGGGGAGCCGGAGAACCTACAGGATTCCGGGGCTGACCTATACATGCTGCTGGAGCGGTGCAAAAAAGAAAAGGATATCCCGAAGCTCTATCAGGCCTGCGGCACGGAGGATTTCCTATATGGCATTAACAGGGCTGCATTATCCCGGTTTCGGGAGCTGGGTGCGGATATTACCTACGAAGAAGGCCCGGGAATTCATGACTGGAATTTCTGGGATTCTTATATACAAAATGTATTACGGTGGTTGCCGGCTGGTGATAACCAGTAAAAATTGAATTAGGAGGAGAAGGTATGCAAAGCGGAGCAAATTTACAGGAGAAAATTTTATTCCGGGAGAAGCTTGGAATGTTACTTGGGGGAATGGGAGGCGTACCATTATTTGCGATTATTACGGCCTTCCTGGTATATTTTTATACCAATGTTATGGGGCTTGATGCCGGTGCAATTGGAGTGATTATATTGATTTCCAAAATTTTTGATGGGATTTCTGATATCGTCTTTGGTAATATGATTGATAAAACCCGTTCAAAATTAGGGGTATGCCGTCCGTGGGTATTCCGGATTGCAATATTTGTGGCTGTAGCAATTATTAGCCTCTTTACCGTTCCACGGATAGGAAATGTTGGGCAACTGGTCTATGTCTTTATCAGTTACAATATATCTCAGACAATTATTTATACAATTTTATTGGTTACCCTTACAAGCCTGCCAACCTATATGACCCGTGATTCGGTCCAGCGCAGCAGCCTTTTTGTCTGGAGCTTTATTGGCCAGGGCGTTATGACAGCCATTGTATCCAGCGTAACTCTGCAGATAGTAAACAGCATCGGCGGAGACCAGAGAGCCTGGATCCTGGCGGGAATTGTTTACGCAGTCATTGGTGTGGTATGTATCCTTTCGACGGGATTTTTATGTAAGGAACGCGTAAATCCGGATGGGCTTACAAAAGAAGGACAAAAAGTGCCTTTCATAAAAATATTGAAAAGTATATTGGTGAACAAATACTGGATGCAGGTATTGCTGATTGTAGTTTTTGGTGCCGGAGTGTTTGCCTCCAGTTCCATGATGGCGACATATTATTCACAGTATGTTTTAGGCAATGTAAATTTGGCGGGCGTGCTGAATGCAGCCTATACAGTACCACTTATTGTTATCGGATTTTTATTGATGCCCTTAGTGCAACGGTTCCAAAAACGTACCATCATATTAACCGGAGTTTTAGTACAGCTTCTTGGATGTATCATAGCGATTATTTTTCCGGCAGTATTCCCCGTACTCCTCGCTGCAACAGTGATGAAAAGCATCGGCCAGGGCTGTGGTGCGACCATGTACCTGCCCATGCTGAGCGATGCCATCGAATATGGTCATTGGAAAACAGGAATACGCAGCCAAGCAGCCCTCATGGGAGCAAATGGTGCAGGGCAGAAGGTGGGGCAGGGTCTCATATCGGCAGTACTGGGCGGTATCATGTCCATTGCAGGATTTAGCGGAGTAGCCGCAACACAGTCAACCTCAGCCCTATCCTCAATATCAGCTTTATTTCTATACATACCATTAGCCTTTACGCTGTTAGAGCTTGTTGTAATTGGAATATATGACCTGGATAAACGGTATCCCCAGATTATGGAGGAATTATTAAAGAGGGAAGCTGCCGCAACGGAGGAGGAATAGTGTGAAATGCAGCTCCAGATGGCTTCGTCCATGCCCATACCGGAGGGTATCGAGGTAAGCCACAGTATGGCAGATGGAGTACAGGTAGAGCGATTAACCATACCGGGGGCAAAGGGGAAGGTGATCTTTTATATTCACGGAGGAGCCTTTTTGATCGGCTCCGCAGAGGCGGGCCGCTATGAGGTATCTAATATCGCTATGAGGTGTAAGCACAACGTGATCGGGGTAAATTACACGCTTGCGACAGAAAAGCCCTTTCCGGCAGGGTTAAATGACTGTGCTGTGCCATACCTTCCTGCTGTCTCCGTTGCCGGAGAGCGACCAGGCATATGATGAAATCGCAGCCTTTTTTGCAGAATAGAGGAGGACAGTATGTCAAGCTATTTAATAACCCGTGCCGATGACTTTGGTTCCGCGAGGGCAGCCAATGATGCGATATTATCCATTCTTAGTGGGAGCAATTTTATAAAAAATGTATCCTGTATGGCTGCCAGCCCCCATATTGACCAGGTGGCAGAGCAGCTGGAGCGTATCAGAAAAGAAAAGCGGATCTGCATCGGAATGCATGTTACCTTGAATTCAGAATGGGATTATGTGAAATTCTTGCCCCTATGCCAGCCGGATGAGATCCCGTCCCTGGTGGATGACAAGGGCATGTTTCAATTACATCCCATGTTCTTTTCGGAAAAGATGCCTGTGGTAGAAGAGGCAATGAAGGAAATATCGGCGCAATTAGATTACTTAACAAGGCTTGGGCTTACCATTGAATACATAGACAGCCACATGCTGCCGGATGCCACGATACCAGGATTAAAGGAGGCTCTTTCTGAACTCGCACAAAAAAAGGGCTTAGTCGACCAAAGGTGGTTCTATACCTTTCCTCCCAAGCATCAGCCCATGCTAACCGGTGAAAAGACCCTGGAGGAGGATGCCCGGGATTATGGGGAGTGGTTTTTATCCTTCCTGGAAGGCCACCAGTACATTGACATATTCCATCCGGCTTATCTCAGGAGGGAAACACAGCTTTTCCAAAATCAATTCTTAAAGGGCGACGGCGTTGCTAAAAGCAGGGATGCGGAGAGGAGGTTGTTGTGCAGCGGAGCCTTTGGCCGGTTATGTGAGGAGCATCAGGTTCTGACGCTAAAGTATACAGAAGCAAAGCCACAAGGGGACACGACAGAAATTGCGGCAAAGAATTTTTGACTCGCGGCTCTCTGATCCTTTCTTTATCTTGACATAGGGAAACAAGGTGTTTTAATATGTTTCTATATTATAAAAATATATTTCAAAACATGTTTTGATTGATGATAAGGTAATCGGAAGGGAAAGAAAGGGAGCTTATGAATTCAAAATTAAAGGAAACAACAACGGCGGCAGCGTTGCCGACAGACTTAAGGCATCAAAACAATCTTACTATTTTAAAGGTGTTCAGCTCAGGAGAGGTCTATTCAGCCAATGATGTATCGGCATTAACCGGCATCAGCCGCCAGACCGTGATGAAGGCGATTAATTCTTTTGCCCAAAAAGGATTAGTCGCATCGGCAGGAAAAGGCCAGTCCACGGTGATCGGGGGGAAAAAGCCTGAGCTGTTCCAGTTTTGCATGGAAAGATATTTATTATGTATAGGCTTATTCGGAGATGAAATGGCAGCGTGTATCTATGATCTTACCTACAATTTAATTGCCCAGTAAAGCACGGTTTTTGACGTAACGAAGTCTATTGACGGCTTTTTCGCTGATATTGATACGGTAGCAGGGAGATTATTTGGACGTGTTGTGGATGGGAGAGAAAAGCTGTATGGTATCAGCCTGGTGGTGGGAGGCGTTATTGACTATCGCTTGGGTAAGCTAAAGTATTCTGATATTACTCCGTCCTGGGGGGCGGATGTCCCGCTGAAGGATATGCTGGCAGAACGTTTTCCTGGCGCCGTGGTCAAGGTGGATAATGTTGCAAAGATGGCGGCCTGTGCGGCTGTCCTGGACAACCAGGAATATGAGGAATGCCGGGTTGCCGTGGTTTATACGGATATTGGGCTGTCAGCTTGCTATATCGATAAGGGCCATGTGCTGCATGGGGCGAATTCACTGATTGGCGAAATCGGCCATGCAGTCATGGACATGAGCAAAATGGAGCTGTATTCCTATTCCAGGGAGGGCTGCTTTGAACGTCTGGTCAGCGAAGGATATTTAAACCAAATGGCCTTTGAGCAGCCGGATCAATTATCCGTCAGCAAATTATCCTCTTATGGAGAAAATATCCCGTTGCAGGCATTTTTCACGGAAGCAGACCAGGGCGATGAATATGCCCGGCAGATAGTCAAATACGCGGCATGGGTTTTTAGCACGGCACTCCGCAACATAGTTTTAAATTTTGATCCCCATGTTGTCATCATACAGGGCAGCTACTCCCACGCAGGAGAATGGTTTCATGAGTGCCTGCAAAAGGGCATAAAATGCTACTCTTATTATTTTGAAAATGAGACATTTTCGCTGGTTTATGATAAGAGGCCATTAAGGGATCTTCAGATGCAGGGGGCTACCAGGGTATTATCACGTGAATTTTTTTCTTCTCCGGAATGGTTATAGGCATACAGGTAATTGCGGGCTTAGCTTCCGCTCCGAAACAGTATCTGCTGTGCGCACAATTGTTGAATTTATGAGTTTCGCAATTATCCATAATAGGTGTAGAGGAAAGGATGAAGAAATATGAATGAGAATCAATATTACTCCGTGACCGGACTTGGTAACGGAATTACACAAATAAGGGATATCTTTGGCGTCCAGGCTTATCTTGTGGAGGGGAAGGAGCGTGCAGCATTAATTGATACCTTGGTTGGGCTTGGAAATCTAAAAGAGGTGGTAGAGTCCTTGACGTCCTTGCCTGTTGTGGTATTAAACACCCATGGGCATGTGGACCATGCAGGGGGAAATTACGCTTTTGACCATGTATATCTGTCAAAAGAGGATTATGATCTGGCGCAGAGAACTACAACCGTTCAATTTCGTATGAAATTTGCAGACTACGCCGCAGAGCAGATGGGCTTGCCCCGTACCTGGGATGACCATGATTTTATTGTGCCAAGGGAGATCAAATATTATTTTCTGGAGGATGGACAAAGGATAGAGTTGGGTGCCCGTACCTTGGAGGCAATAGCGGTTCCGGGGCATACGAAGGGCTCTGTAGCATTCTTCGATCCTTCTAGTAACGGATTGTTTATTGGGGATGCCTGCAATCCAAGCACATTCCTGTTTGACCGGGATGCGACTCCGGTAAGCCTTTATAGGGATAGCCTGCTGCGGTTAAAGAAACGGTATCCGGAAGGGGTTGAACGGATGTACCTTTGCCATGTGATGGCAGAGTGCAGCTATGGATGTGTGGATGATGTCATTGAGGCCTGTGAATTCGTATTGGACGGAAAGGATTCAAAGCAGCCCTTTGTCTTTGGGTTTGACGAGGAGAGCTCCCAAGGTGCCATCTGGGGATGCCCGGTGGATGAGAAGGGAATGCGCAAGGACGGTAAATTTGGAAATATCATTTTTAACAAGGACAGGAGCTTCCTTACCGCTTCTCCTTCTCCGACAATACCTTGATTGAGGAGGAGTATTCGGAAGGGGTCATGCCCGTAGTCTTTTTAAACTGCCTGGAAAAATAATGGATGGAGCTGTAGCCCAGGTAATCGGCGATCTGGGTGAAATTCATGTGGTTATCCCGTACCAGCTGCTTTGCCATATCAACCTTTAGCCTTGTAAAATAATCGATGACCCCACAGCCGTATTTGGCGGAGAACAGGGATTGCAGATGGGAGCGCCCGATCAGGTTATCCCGGCAGATCTGTTCGATGGTCACATGACCCTGTATATTATTGTTCAGGTAGTCAAGGATTTGCTGGAAGGTAGCCGCATCATTTTTCTTTTTTATGGTATTCGGATAAATCATTTCAAGCTCATCCCTGGAATTATACCTTCGGAATAATTGGATCAGGATGGACTCCAGGTATACTTTTATCAGCTGCTCCGACCCGAAAGGGATATTATCATAGCGGAGCAGCTTCTCAAAATAAGGATCGTTCAGCTGGTTGCTGAAGGTCTTTTTTGCTTCAATGATAATCTGTGCGATGAGCTGGCGCTCATTATCATTGATATGTAAAATTTTATTTTCGAAAAATTGCATGTACCTGGAATGGCATAGGAAGGATATGACAAACAGGTTCGGGGCAATTTTCCCATTGGCCTTAAGGCTATGAAATTCATTAGGCTTATGGAATATAATCTGGTCTTTCCTTAAGGTAAATTCTTTTTCATCAGCAACTACCTCTAATTCCCCTTTGTCCACGCAAAGGATCTCCCAAAAGTTCTGTGTCTCTCCGGGATATTTAAAATCACTCATATATTCAAAATAATGGATCGTAACGATTTTATTGACTACGATGGGCTGCTCCAGCTGGATACTTTCATATGGCATGGTTTATCATCCTTTATCCTTATAATATAAGTTATGAGAAGTCGTACTTTACTTCTCATAAAAGGCACAGTCTTTTTGCGCCGTGCATCTCGATTATCAGAACATGGTTGGTTACGATAGATGACCGGAGGGTGGACACTCGCATAGAAAACAGCTTACAATAATTGGATCTCTGTACTTGGCATTTTGTATAATATATGATTATATATTAAAGTATTTTTATTAATAAAGCAATAAAAAATGTGCAGATTGTGCAAAATTACTCGACGATTAGATAAAGAATTAAAGGCACACTCATACTATAATCAAGTTACAATTTATAGAAATGAAGGGGGAAGGCAAATGGGGTAATGCTGGACAGAACCCTTCTAAGATTCTATGAACCTAACAATCTATTAGGAGGTAAAGGTTATGAAAAAGAAACTATTAAGCTTGCTGCTTTGTACAGCAATGGCGGTGTCAATGTTAACGGGTTGCGGCTCCGGCGGCAGCAAGGACAGTACAACAGGAAAGACGACGGATCCAGGAAAGACAACGGATAATACAACCGGCAAAACAACGGATGGATCCGATGCGGCAGGGGGTAAGACAATTGTATATTGGTCAATGTGGGAAGCTACTGAGCCACAGGGTAAAGTAATCCAGGAAGCAGTCAACGCCTATATGGCAGATACGGGCAATAAGGTTGACCTCCAATTTAAAGGCCGTACAGGTATCCGTGAAGGCCTTCAGCCTGCATTGGATGCGGGGACGGGAATTGATTTATTCGACGAGGATATTGACCGTGTGAACGGAACCTGGGGAGGCTACTTATTAGATTTAGAAACCCTGGCAAAGGATGCTGACTATGAGGCTACTGCAAATGCGGGACTTATAGCAGCGTGCAGGGAGGCAGCAGGCGGTACATTAAAATCCATCCCTTACCAGCCGAATATTTTCGCTTTCTTCTACAACCAGAGCTTATTTGACCAGGCAGGAATTACGGAAGTACCTAAGACCTGGAATGATTTCCTGGCAGCTTGTGAAAAATTAAAGGCGGCAGGAATTACTCCCCTTACCAGTGATGATGCATATATTAACACTAATTTCGGTTATCATTTAGCAAGGCTGATCGGCAATGACGGTGTTGAAAAGGTTGTAACGGAAGGCCTTTGGGCAGAAGAGCCGGCAGTGCTGAAGGTGGCCCAGGCCTATGAGGAATTAGCAACAAAAGGCTATTTCTCCCAATACGTTGAATCAAATGTATGGCCCAATGGACAGAATGTTGAATTGGCACTTGGTGAAGTTGCCATGTACTTAAACGGTTCCTGGCTGCCGAATGAAGTAAAGGATATGACAGGCCCGGATTTCAAATGGGGCTGCTTTAGCTATCCGGCATTGGACGGAGGCATAAACGGTACGGAAGCCTCTAACTTTGGGGCACAGGTATTGGCAATTAATAAAAATTCCCAGGTTGCAAAGGAAGCATTTGATATTATTAAATACATTACAAAGGGTGAATTCGATAAGAAATTATCCGTCGATTCCGTCGGCATCCCGGCTGACAGCTCTAATGCAGAATGGCCACAGATGCTAGCAGCCGTAAAGCCGGTTCTGGATTCCACCACGGTCCGTTATACCTGGGCAGCCGGTGCAGAGCAGAATCCTGACATGACCCCGGTGATTAAAGAGAATTTCTTGAAATTATGCGGAGGCTCCATCACGGCACAGCAGTTTGTTGACAATATGGAAGCAGCTAGTAAATAACAAGCAGTATGAATATGGCGACTTATTTCCAGGTCGCCATATTTTTATCAAGAGAGCACTCTCGGAAACTCCCTTGCACACATCTTTGTGGCTGATTTTCCGCCAGATGCACACAAATTTAATCAACGTACGCTCCACGTACGCCTCATAAATTTGTGCACATCTGACGAAAAATCATCTAACAAATCTGCGTACAAAGAGTTTCCGAGAGTACTCCAAGATTCTTAAGGAGGTAGTCAGGTTGAAGAAAAATAAGACAATGATCGTATGCTTTTTACTACCTGCGGTCACGTTTTTTGTTCTCATTTTTTTATATCCCATATGCAGGACAATTCTTATGAGCTTCTTTAAAATTGAGGGTGTAACGGATGCCGTGTCAAAATGGTCATTTGTTGGGCTCGGTAACTTTAATAAGCTGTTCCATACAAGCCTTTTCGTGACCTCATTATGGAATATTTTCCGTATATGGTTTGTGGGCGGTCTGGCTGTAATGGCGCTTGCCCTGTTATTTGCAGTTATCTTAACGAGCGGGATACGCTTTAAGAGCTTTTTCAGGGCGGCAATTTATATGCCCAATGTAGTCAGTGCGGTGGCGCTTGCGACAATGTGGCTGCAATATGTCTATAATCCAAGGTTTGGTCTGTTTAAAAGCTTCTTTGAAGCAATCCATTTAGATAAGATAGCCGATATCCAATGGACCGATAATGAGCATAAATTCTGGGCGCTTTTGATTGCTTATTGCTTTGGTATGGTAGGGTACCATATGCTGATCTTTGCAAGCGGCATAGAGCGTATCAGCTCGGAATATTTTGAAGCGGCAACCCTGGATGGGGCGGGAAAGGTGAAGCAGTTCCTGCATGTAACCCTGCCTCTGATCAAGGGCGTATTTAAAACGAATATTACCATGTGGAGCGTAACAAGCGCAGGATTTTTTGTCTGGTCACAGCTGTTTTCAACAGTAACTGCGGATACAAAGACCATCACTCCAATGGTGTATATGTATATGCAGGTATTTGGTGCCGGTAACAGTGTAACAGAGCATAATGCGGGTATGGGTGCGGCAGTTGGTATCATCCTCAGCTTATGCGTAGTCCTTGTCTTTACCCTGTGCAATAAGCTGATCAGGGATGACGACCTGGAATTTTAGGAGGTAGCCTATGAGTAGAAGAAAAAGTGGGAAGGAAAAACATCTTCACACAGAAATGCGAAAATTTAGCTTGCAGCGTGAATTAAGGCTGGCTCCCGGTTACCTGATTTTATCCATATGGGTATTGTTCACCTTTGTACTGCTGGGCTGGGTATTTGCGGCAAGCTTATCAACGACCAAGGATATATTTTCTGGGAATGCGCTGAAATTTCCTACAGGGATCCATTTTGAGAACTATATCAAGGCCTGGACATCCCAAAATGTATCGGTTATCTTCGGAAATTCCCTGTTTTATTCGATTATCTCCTGCCTGGCATTAATTCTGGTATGCGCGCCGGCAGCTTACGTGTTATCCCGTTTTAAATTTATTGCAAACCGGTTTATCCAGACCAGCCTCGTGTCGGCCATGGGGGTTCCGGCGGTTATGATTGTATTGCCTTTATTTAGCCTGATTGCAGGCATGAATATCCTTAACAATGTAATGGCGAACAGGTTTACCCTGATCTTCCTGTATATAGGGATCAATGTACCCTACACAACCATATTCCTGCTGTCCTTCTTTAGCAACCTTTCCAGTGCCTATGAGCAGGCGGCGGCAATTGACGGATGCTCTCCCATGAAGACCTTTTGGTTAATTATGTTCCCCATGGCACAGCCGGGTATTATTACCGTTTCCATCTTCAATTTTATTAATGTATGGAACGAATATTTCATGTCCCTGATCTTTGCAAATTCCGACCGGCTAAGACCTGTTGCCGTGGGCTTGTACTCAATGATTAACGCAATGAAATATACGGGAGACTGGGCAGGAATGTTCGCTTCTGTAGTCATCGTGTTCCTGCCGACCTTTATATTATACCTGTTCCTGTCTGAGCGGATTATCGCAGGCATTACAGGAGGAGGACTGAAGGGCTGAGTGGGGAACCTGAACTGGGAGACAGGTTATCAGAAGCTGGCTTTGCCCCTGGGGAGAATACTGTCTTTGCAGGGCGCGTCCAGGCTATTGGAACATGGTTGTATTCAGGTAACGTATGATTATGTCAGGAGATGTGAATATGAGTGTAAAATATACAGTGATATCGTTAAAAGGAACAAAATCACCGGGAGATAATCCCCTTCCCTTTTATAAAGAAATCAACCGGAACAGGAAGGTAAACCTTCATGAAAGCATAAAGAAGGAGGAAGAGGAGCATTCCTTATTAGGGTATGAAACAGCACCCAGGTTTCTTCCCTATAAAGTCCAGGACCGGTATGCCAGGAACCGTTCCATGGTCACCTATAAGGCCATCGTAATGGAGAATGATATCCTAAAGGCGACCTTCCTGCCGGAATACGGCGGGAGGCTATATTCCTTATACCACAAGCAGCTGGAAAAAGACCTGCTGTTTACGAATCCGGTGATCCAGCCGGCCAACCTTGCGGTTTTAAATGCCTGGATCTCCGGCGGCATAGAATGGAATGTGGGGCAATACGGCCATAGCTTTACCACCTCTTCCCCTTTGTTCTGCGCTATTTTAAAGGATAAGGACGGGGAAGAGTTTTTAAGGATGTATGAATATGAAAGATGCCATAATTTGTTCTGGCATCTGGACTTCCACCTGCCGAAGGGCAGTGCCACCCTCAATATGTACGCCAGGATTGTAAATGACAGGGATGAGGCCACCTCTATGTATTATTGGAGCAATATTGCCGTGAAGGAGACACGGGAGGCCAGAATCTTTTCAGGAGCGGACGAGGTAATATACCTGGATATGAAGACCCGGGAATTTGGGAAGGAAAAGATGCCCTATCTGCCCATTATGGCTGATCAGGATGCCTCCTACCCGGTTAACTTTTCTAATTCCAATGAATACTTCTTCCAGACGGCAAAGGAAGAGAAGGCACCCTGGGAGGCTGCTGTTTACCCGGACAACTGGATATTTTTTGAACGGTCCTCCAGCCTGCTCCGCTACAGGAAGATGTTCTGCTGGGGAAGCCACAAGGGAGGCAGGAGATGGAAGGATTTCCTGTCGGAGGAAGGACAGGGGGATTATATTGAGATTCAGGGCGGCATGGCTCCGACGCAGCTGCATGGAATGATTATGGAGGCAAATTCAACTCTTGAATTTGTACAGTGCTTTGGCGGTATGGGTCTGGATACGGCAGGCTTTTATGATGAGGATTGGTATAAAGCGAAGGAAAGGCTTTATCAGTGTATTAACGGAGCGGTTACCGAGGATTATATCAGCGGGCAATTACAGGAATTAAGCCGGTACAGGGAAACAGAGCCTGTAAGCATTATCAGCTTTGGCAGCGGTTTTGGTGCTTTGGAGGCTTACCGCAGAGAGAAGCAGGGGGAGAAGGAGATCCCGGCCGGATTTTATTTTCCCATCAGCAGCCTGACGGAGGCACAGGCGCCCTGGCTGCATTTATTGGATTGCGGCTATATGCCGGAGACCGGGGTGGAGCAGGTACCGGAGGCTTATATGACCCAGGAGTCCTGGAGGGAGCTGCTAAGGTTAAGCCTGGAGCATCCTGGGGGTAAGAACTGGCTGACCTACCTGCAGCTTAGTGTGATGGCGCTGGAGCAGGGAAATGAAGAGGAGGCCTATGATATGGCAAGGGCTTCCGTGGAGCTGGCCCCGAATCCACTTGCCTACTATAACCTTGCAGCTTTATCTAAGCTGAAAAAGGACAGTATAACCTTTGAAGATTACAGCAAAAAAGCTTTGGGCTTATTTGTTGGCGATGCATATATGGCTGCTGCTACGGAGTATTTTAAGTATTTGCTCTCTATAAAGGAATACGGGCAGATATGGAGCAGGTACCAGGAGCTTCCGGAGCGGATGCAGGAGGATGAGAGGCTGTATCTGGTGGCGGTAGCTGCGGCAATGAAGCTGGATAAGCTGGATTTTGTAAAAACGGCCTTTGATAGGGAGTACGTGTATATCAGGGAAGAGGAAACCTTGCTCTCTGACCTGTGGTATGAATACCATTTCAGGCTGGAGGAGAAAAAATCCGGAGGCAGCGGTGTTACAATGGAGGAAATCGAAAGGCTTTATCCGATCCCGTTATGGATTGATTTTAGGATGGGGAAGGAGTGAAGCGTATATAGCCTTGTAAAAGACATGCGGGTCTTTGGGATTTCCACGAAATAAAAATGCAATTTCTAAGAAATTCTAAGCGTTACACCAGAATTAGGAGGCGTCAGTATGAAGGAGCCGGTATTAGTAATTATGGCTGCCGGCATGGGCAGCCGGTACGGAGGCTTAAAGCAAATTGATCCGGTAGATGAGCAAGGGCATTTGATCATTGATTTCTCAATCTATGATGCCAGGCAGGCCGGGTTTAAAAATATTATTTTCATTATCAAGCAGGAAATGGAAGAGGAATTCAAGGAAGTAATCGGAAACCGGATCAGCAAAGAAGTGGGGGTAACCTACGTATACCAGCAGTTGGATCATCTTCCGGAGGGCTTTCAGGTTCCAAATGGCAGGGTGAAGCCCTGGGGGACAGGGCATGCAGTCTTAAGCTGCCTTGGTGCGGTAGATGCACCCTTTGCGGTTATCAATGCAGATGATTATTACGGAACCCACGCCTTTGAGGCAATTTACGATTTTCTAACCTCCTCGGGAGAGAAGGTTTCATCCATACAGGAGGATATTTTCATACAGGGGGATATATGCGAGAATATGTCCGCGCAGGAGGATGCTTCCCTGCAAGGGAATATGTCTACATATGAGGATATTTCTATGCGGGAGGATATATCCACGTATAAGGATATGTCCACTCAGAGGGATGACAAATACCGCTATGCCATGGTGGGTTATCTCCTGGAGAATACCCTGACAGAGCATGGGCATGTGGCCAGGGGGGTATGTGAGATCACAGAGGAAGGCTATCTGTGTGAGATCCATGAGAGAACCAGAATTGAGAAATATAGTGAAGGGGCTAAATATACGGAGGATGACGGAGCTACCTGGACATTAATCCCCCAGGGAAGCACTGTCTCCATGAATATGTGGGGATTTTATCCCAGCTTATTAAAGGAACTGGAGAATAGGTTTAAGAGCTTTTTAAAGAAAGAGGTTCAGAGGAATCCTTTAAAAGCAGAATATTTCCTGCCGACCGTGGTGGGAGAATTGTTAAAGGAAAACAAAGCCACTGTAAAGGTCCTAAGGTCAGCGGATAAATGGTATGGTGTCACGTATAAGGAAGACAAGGAAGTGGTTGCTAAGGCAATTGCAGAATTGAAAGCCCGGGGTATTTATCCCGAAGAGTTTTAAGCGCCAAGTGACAAGGAGAGAAAGTAATGACAAGAGAAGAATATTGCGCAAAAATTGATGAAGCAATAGGTCAGATTGGGTTTGAAGGAACCTTTATTGATTGTGAGCCTTATGGAAATGGTCATATTAATGATACCTTTGTGGTTCGCTGTAAGCAGGAGGATGGATCTGTTATCCGTTACATCTTGCAGAGGATGAACCATGATACCTTCAAGCAACCAGAACAGTTGATGGAGAATATAGCAGGCATCACCGGTTTTCTGAAGAAGAAAATATTACAAAATAAGGGTGATGTGAAGCGTGAGACGATTAATATCATACCAGCCAAGGACGGAAGGACCTTTTACAGGGACAGCATTGGTTCTTACTGGAGGGCTTATCTGTTTATTGAAAATACAACCTGCTTTGATATGGTGGAGGAGCCGGACGATTTTTACCAAAGCGCCATTGCCTTCGGACATTTCCAGAAGCTGTTGGCCGATTATCCGGCAGAAACACTCCATGAGACAATCCCAAACTTCCATAATACCCCGGTCCGCTTTGAAACCTTAAAAAAGGCCATGGAAGAGGATGCACTGGGACGGGTAAAGGAAGTAAGGGATGAGATTGCCTTTGTGATGGAGAGGGAGGAATTTACACATATTTTGATGGATCTTTATAAAGCAGGTAAGCTGCCCCTGAAGGTAACCCATAATGATACCAAGCTAAATAATATCATGATTGATAACGCCACCGGAAAGGCAATCTGTGTCATCGACCTGGATACGATCATGCCGGGCCTTTCGATAAATGATTTTGGTGACTCCATCCGCTTTGGAGCCAGTTCGGGAGCGGAGGATGAGCCGGACTTGACGAAGGTGAATTTTGACCTGTCCTTATATGAACTGTATACAAAGGGCTTTCTGGAAGGGTGTAACGGCAGCCTTACGGCTACGGAAATCGATATGCTGCCGGTGGGGGCTAAGATGATGACCTTAGAATGCGGCATCCGCTTCCTTACGGATTATCTGCAGGGGGATGTTTATTTCAGGATCCACCGTGAAAAGCATAATTTAGACCGGACCAGGACACAATTTAAATTGGTGTCCGACATGGAGAAGAGCTGGAAGGTAATGCATGACATAGTAAATAAATATCGTTAGGAGAATTGTTATGGCAATCTTAGTTACAGGCGGAGCAGGTTATATTGGCAGCCATACCTGTGTGGAATTATTAAACCTAGGCTATGAGGTAGTGGTGGTTGATAACCTGTCCAATTCGAAGGAAGAATCCTTAAACCGGGTAAAAAGGATTACCGGGAAGGAACTGACCTTTTACAAGGCGGATTTGCTGGACCGGGATGCTTTGGAGGGAATCTTTGATAAGGAAAAGATTGACTGTGTAATTCATTTTGCAGGCTTGAAATCGGTGGGGGAATCCGTACAGAAGCCCCTGGAATATTATCATAACAATATTACCGGTACATTGGTCCTCTGTGAGGTAATGCGTAAGTGGGGAGTAAAGAATATCGTGTTCAGCTCCTCGGCGACGGTATACGGAACACCCAGGACGGTTCCGATTAAGGAGGATTTTCCGCTGTCTGCCACCAATCCCTACGGTTCCACAAAGCTGATGCTGGAGCAGATATTGACAGATTTGAACAGATCTGACCCGGAGTGGAATGTCATCCTGCTTAGGTACTTTAATCCGGTTGGTGCCCATATAAGTGGCTTAATCGGAGAGGATCCCCAGGGAATACCGAACAACCTGGTTCCATACATTGCCCAGGTTGCGGTCGGCAGGCTGGATTTTCTTAGGGTATTTGGCGATGATTATGATACGGTGGACGGCACGGGCGTGCGGGACTATATCCATGTGGTTGACTTGAGCCTGGGCCATGTAAAGGCGGTTGAGAAATTAAAGGAGAAGAAGGGAGTACTCGTATGTAATCTTGGCACGGGCAAGGGCTATAGTGTGCTGCAGATGGTAAAAAGCTTTGAAAAGGCCTGCGGCAAGGAAATCAGATATGAGATACAGCCAAGGCGTCCCGGTGACATAGGAACCTGCTATGCGGATCCGTCGAAGGCAAAAGAGGAATTACATTGGGAGGCAGTCCGGGGGCTGGAGCAGATGTGCGAGGATTCCTGGAGATGGCAGAAGAATAACCCGGAGGGTTACGGGATGTGATTTTAATGGACGGCAAAAGCGGCACAAAATCGATTTAGATTTTGCGCCGCTGAATTTTTGTTAAGAATTATTAAATTTTCTGGAGCTTTTCTGAGTGCTCCGCAACTACCTTTCTGATTATGTTGATATCTGCTGGAATGGCTTCGAGTTGGTTGAGTCTGTTTGATTTTTAATGCTGCGTGGATTTCAGGCCTATAATTGAAAGGATAGAGATCTTTAATTATAAGCTTTTTTCATGCTATATTCATGCTATAACCTCATGCTATAACCTCATGCTATAAGAAAAGAGACAAAAATAATGATATAAAAATAAAAATAATGATACTATAGTTGTTTTATTTTGTAATAAGATCAATATGGAACAGTTTACATACAGAGGCAAAGCCCCTAAATATCATATGAGGTTAACTATGAATTCACATGAAGATCAGAACCGGGCATTGGATATACATAATATAAATACAAAATTATGGAGTATGCAATACATCAATATTTTGGTTCTCAATTTTACTATTAATACGGCTAGCATACTTTTAATAAGTATTTTACCGTTATATGCCATGTCTTTAGGGGGCAATAATCTTATAGCTGGTGTGATAATGACCATATTTACCTTTTCGGCGTTGATATTTCGGCCTGCTTTTGGGAAAATGCTGGATACCAAAGGAAGAAAGGGCGTTTTAATCTTAGGACTAATTATTTTTTCCCTATCATCGATACTTTTCTTATTCACAACCAATATCATGTTACTTTTATTGCTGCGTTTTGTTCAGGGAATTGGTCTTAGTGCATATTCCACTGCACTAGGAACCATTTTGTCAGATGTTGTACCGATGTCAAGGCTTTCAGAAGGAGTGGGATACTTTGGAATAGCAGGAACCATATCAATGGCAATAGGACCATCCCTGGGTTTATATCTATATACCCAATTTGATTTTCAGGTCACCTATATCGTAACCTTTATTATTGCGGCTTGCAGTATCATATTCGCATTTCTTATTAACTATGGGAAGAAAAAAGAAAATATACTTGAAGGAAGCTCCGAATATCAACAATCTGCCGGAGTGGCTGATAAAAGAAATAAGCAGAGGAACAATTTTATAGAGAAAACCTCAATCAGACCCTGTATTGTCATGTTTTTTACTGTTATCTCCATATCATCCGTTTTTTCATTCATGCCCATCTTTGGAGAGACTCGTAATATCAGAAATATCGGTTCATTTTTTACTGTTTATGCTGTATCTGTCATTTTATCCAGAATTATTACCGGCAGGATTGCTGACCGCTATGGGTTTTATAAAGCATTTTTACCTAGTACCCTATTAACTGTCATAATGTTTATAACCCTTGCCTTTGCGAATTCGTTACCAGCTGTCCTTCTTGCCGCAGTATTCTATGGCGTCGGATATGGAACCCTGCAGCCAATCATAAATGCGATTGTTATAAAGCTGGCTCCACCGGAAAGGCGGGGATCGGCAAATGCGACGTATTATGCGACAATGGACATCAGCTTTGGCTTAGGCTCCCTGGTTTGGGGCGCAGCCTCGCAGTACTTTGGTTTTACGGCAGTATTTTTAGCCTGTGCTGCTTCGGTGGTGATATCACTTGTGATATATTACCTCATACTTCATTACTTGATTATCAATCCCGGTGACGCTTTCTACACGGATTAGAAGTAATGAAATACAAAGTCTAAATGGATTTTGTACCGCTGAGTTTTTGAGGCTATGAAATTTTTTGGAGCTTTTCTGAGTGCTCCATAACTACCTTTTTGATTATGTCAATATCTGATTGCATAGTTTCGATTTGGTTGATGCCGGACTGATAACGTTTGTAAGCTGTTGTGTAGCAATTTTCGATGTTCTGTAACCGTGGTAAAACGTCATTTTCCATGGATGTCCTAATGTCTCTGACATCATTCTTGATTGGATCAAGCTTCTTGTCCATCATATCGGATATGGCTAATAATAATTCATTGTCCGTCATGCACTTGTCCCCCTATGTATGATAGGTTTATTGTAGCATACGAGAGGTATAAAGTATATTTGATTTTTAAAGCACTAACTGTGGGGAATGGCAAATGCTACATATTATAGGACAATGGGTATTAGCTTTGGACGGAAAAATCAATTGTATATTTACTTGTTAAGGGGTATTATAAAACTGCTATGATTAATAAGAGCAATTTACATTAAAATTAACCGGCGATTAACCATAGAGCCTGTACCAGATAACAAGGAGATAAAAACTGATATGAATGAAAGTATTCTGATCGTAGACGATGAAAAAGAAATAGCAGATTTAATTGAACTCTATCTAAAAAATGACGGGTATACAGTATACAAGTTCTATAAAGGCATGGATGCGTTGCAGTGCATTGAATCGACAAAACTGGATATGGCAATTTTAGACGTTATGCTTCCGGATATCAGCGGCTTTCATATCTGCCAGAAAATCCGTGAAAAATTCTTCTTTCCGGTCATCATGCTAACGGCTAAGGTGGAAGATACGGATAAAATCATGGGTCTTACCATAGGCGCGGATGACTATATTACAAAGCCCTTCAACCCCCTAGAGGTTGTAGCAAGAGTAAAAACTCAGCTACGGCGTTATATGAGATACAATAATAACATCGAAAAAGGCCTTCAGGATGTAAATGAGTATGATATTAAAGGACTGATTATCAACAAGGATACACACAAATGCACCTTATATGGCAAGGAAATTACACTCACCCCTCTTGAATTCTCTATTCTCTGGTACTTATGTGAGCATAGGGGTAAGGTGGTCTCATCGGAAGAATTATTTGAAGCGGTATGGGGAGAGAAGTATTTAGATAATAACAACAATACCGTTATGGCACATATCGGACGCTTGCGTGAAAAACTTCGTGAACCAGCTAAAAATCCTAAATTTATTAAAACGGTATGGGGGGTCGGCTATAAAATTGAGGAATAGAAAGAATACTTTTTCTGATAGATTACGAAAATCCATATTTTTAAGATTGCTAATAGCACTATTTCTATATACCATTTCTGGTGTTATTATCTATTTTGCCGCCGTTAACATATATAATATGAGAACATGGTTTGGTAAGGAATTATTGTATATCATTGTTCAATGGTTGGACTTGAGAAGAGATGTTTTTGCTTTTGCATATATTGTTTTGGGCTATATTGCGATATTTTTATATTACTGGAGAAAACCATTTTCTTATATCCAAGAGATTACAGATGCTTTGGAGCAAATATATCAGGATGATAAGGGCTTAATCGAATTATCGGAGCAGCTCAAGGAAATCGAGGCTAAAATAAACCGGACCAAAATGAATATCCAGGAAAATGAACGAATCGCGAAGGAAGCCGAACAAAGAAAGAATGATTTGGTAGTGTATCTCGCCCACGATTTAAAAACACCCCTTACCTCTGTCATTGGATATCTTACCTTGCTGCGGGATGAAAGTAAAATATCCGAGGAGCTTAGGGAAAAGTATCTATCCATTTCTCTGGAAAAAGCTGAGCGGCTGGAGGATTTAATTAATGAGTTCTTTGAAATAACAAGATTCAATCTTTCTAATATTACACTGGAAGTAAGCAAGGTTAATTTAACCAGGATGCTGGAGCAGATTACTTTCGAATTCAAGCCCATGCTCGCAGAAAAAGGACTGGATTGCACCCTGACGGCAGATCCGGATATATTTATTAAATATGATGTCGATAAAATGCAGCGTGTTTTTGATAATCTACTTCGGAATGCTGTGAATTATAGCTTTGTGGACAGCAATATTAATATTACAGTTAAGCAGGAAAATGGCGGAGTAAGAATTACTTTTTTAAACCATGGCAATACGATTCCAGGGGAAAAACTGCAGCGGATATTCGAGCAATTTTACCGTCTGGACACTGCCCGTACGACGAAAAGCGGAGGTGCGGGACTTGGGCTGGCGATTGCGAAGGAAATTGTGGAATTGCATGGAGGTACGCTTTCAGCTGCGAGCCAAAATGATTTAATTGTATTTGAAATGACGATTCCTGCTTTGTAGGAAAATCGTAAGAAATTCATTATAAAAAAATAGGATTCCAGTATAGGAAAACGGATAAAGAGCATCTCTGATTTCGGTATGATTATGATATCGAAGCGGACATGCTCTTTTGCTTTGTATGGATTGAAGAAAAGGGCAATAAAAATGCTGAGAATTGCTGAGGAAAGAATATATGCCGGTTTGAATATATGCCGGTCGAAGAAAAAGGAGGAGAAATATGAACAGAAAGAAAATTGCAGTTGTCTTTGGAGGATACTCCACGGAATATTCCGTATCTTTACAATCAGCCTATGCGGTATTAACCCACATAAATAGCAAGAAATATGAAGTGATACCCATCGGTATCAGCAGAATGGGAGATTGGTTCCGGTATTCCGGATCTTACGAGAAGATCAAAAATGATACCTGGCTGGAGGATAGAGAAAACCTAACCAGTGTCGTTATCTCACATAACCGCAGCATTAGGGGAATTCTTGAATTGACCCCTGCCGGAAACAGGATTACAAAGCTTGATGCGGCTTTTCCTGTCCTGCATGGAAAAAATGGCGAGGATGGCTCAGTACAAGGCTTGCTTGAATTGACAGGCATCCCGCTGATCGGCTGCAATACGCTTTCTTCAGCTCTTTGCATGGACAAGGATAAGGCGCATCAGATTGTGCATCATGCAGGAATTTCTGTGCCGCGTTCTGTTGTAATTAAGCAGCCGGTGAGGAAGGACATTCTTTTCTCCGCAGTACAGGGCTTAAGGTATCCTTTGTTTGTAAAACCGGTTCGTGCAGGTTCCTCCTTTGGGATAACCAAAATACAGGGTAAGGACGAATTGCTTCAAGCGGTTTCCTTAGCCTTTGAGCACGATAGCGAGGTTATTATTGAGGAAAATGTTGAGGGCTTTGAGGTTGGCTGTGCCATATTAGGGGATAGTGATTTATTGATTGGAAGGGTAGACGAGATAGAGCTAACGGACGGATTCTTTGATTACACCGAGAAATACACCCTGAAAAGTTCAAAAATCCATATGCCAGCAAGAATTGACGCTTCATGCGAAAAACGGATTCAGGAGTCAGCGGAAATTATCTATAAGGCCCTCGGATGCTCCGGCTTTGCCAGGGTAGATATGTTTCTGACACCCTCAGGAGAAATTGTATTTAATGAGGTTAATACCATTCCCGGCTTCACCTCCCATAGCCGTTACCCAAATATGATGAAAGGCATCGGCTTGTCCTTTAAAGACCTTTTGGACAAGCTGATTGGATTGTATTTTGTATGATGAAGACGATTACATTGGAGGAAGAGAAAATTTATAAGGGCAATTTGATTTTGGTGAATGCCCAGCATCCATTGCGTTTGTTTCATGAAGAAGGGTTCATTCCTGCGGATATAAACTTTCCGGAGATCCTTATGAAAAGTGATGCGGCAAATATTCTGCAGCTTATTCTAAAAAAGATACGCTGCTATGATGAAATAATTCCTGTAAGCGGGTATCGTTCTGTGACGGAGCAAAGACAAATATATGCTGATTCCCTGCGGGATAACGGCGAAGGCTTCACCAGAAAATTTGTTGCACTTCCAGGTCATAGTGAGCACCAAACAGGGCTTGCTATTGACTTAGGCATAAAAAAGGATGTCATTGACTTTATCCGCCCTGAATTTCCCTATGATGGCATTTGCCATGAGTTCCGCAAGGCGGCCATACATTATGGCTTTGTTGAACGTTATCAGAGGATGAAAGAACGGATCACGGGAATTGCCCATGAGCCCTGGCATTTTCGCTATGTTGGATATCCCCATTCGGATATTATGAATGCCAATGCGCTTTCCCTGGAAGAATACATCGACTTTATCAAGAACTTCAAATATGGGAAGGAGCATTTGAGGATAGAAACCAACGGGAAGCAGATTGAAGTATTCTATGTGCAATCTGACACAGCCAAAGCAACAATTTCCGTACCGGAGCAGTCTGTTTGCCAAGTGTCAGGCAACAACGTGGATGGCTTTATTATAACGCTTTGGAGGAATAGGAATGAGTAGACGTAAGGTAAAAGAGAAGTCTGTACCCAGCACCGGACAAGAGCCAAAGGCAGACCGGGCATGGATAGAGATTGATTTAAATAATCTGGGGCACAATGTAAGAACGTTAAAGCAAGCCATGCCAGAGAATTGCGAATTAATGGCTGTTGTAAAAGCGGAAGCCTATGGTCACGGAGCCTTTAAGGTGTCAACCTACATAAACCGGATGGGGGTAAAGGCATTTGCGGTAGCGACTATTGATGAAGGGATAAAGCTGCGCCAATATGGAATTCAGGGAGAAATACTGGTTCTTGGTTACACCAATCCCTTAAGGGCAAAGGAATTGCGTAAATACGACCTCTCACAGACGCTGGTAGATTATGGCCATGCGGAGTGTCTTCACAGGCAAGGCTATCGTCTCAAGGTGCATATAAAGGTTGATACAGGGATGCACCGCCTGGGCTTTGATGTAAATGATACTGCGAAAATATTAAAGGTATTCGAAGCAAGGAATTTCAGTATTGAGGGAATTTACTCACATCTATGTGTAGCTGACAGCCATCTTCCAGAGGATGTTGATTTTACGAATAAGCAAATACAAGGCTTTTTCGGACTACTGGCTGTGCTTAGTGAAAAGGGTATCAAACTGCCTAAGATTCATTTACAAAGCAGTTATGGTTTCTTAAATTATCCCGAACTGAAATGTAATTATGTAAGGGCAGGAGTATCATTATATGGTGTATTGAGTTCCCCGCAGGATAAAACAAAATTGCAGCTTGATTTGCGCCCGGTTCTGTCCCTAAAATCCCAGGTTGTTTTAATTAGGGAGATAAAGAGCGGTGACAGCATGGGGTATGGGAGAGCCTTTACCGCAAGCAGGGATAGCCTGATTGCCATACTTTCTATAGGCTATGCGGATGGCTTACCCAGAAATTTATCCTGTGGAAATGGGAAAGCATTGATCCACGGCTATCCTGCACCAATCATTGGGCGGGTCTGTATGGACCAGCTTGCTGTGGATGTTACGGATATTCCTGATGTAAGCGTAGGAGATATTGCAACGCTGATTGGTAAGGACGGTGAAGGCGAATTACCGGCTTCCGGGGTTGCAGATGCTTCAGGCACAATAACTAATGAATTGCTGAGTAGAATGGGGACGAGATTATTTTCCCACTTTGGAAAATGAAAAGGGTTAAAACCCATTGAAAATATCGCACCAGCAGACGAAGATCTACTGGTGCAATGTTTTTATTCAATTAGGATTGCTCCTTCCAATATCGTAAGCAGGGTAAACCGGAAGTTGCATTTAATTTTCTGATGAATATAATAATTATAATTTATATCCCTCAGGGAGAGCTAATATGGGTTACTATATTGCTACGGCAGATAATGTGAATATATATGTGGAGGATCTGAATCCGGAATGTAAAAAAACAATCGTATTCCTTCATGGCTGGCCGGCAAACTATAATTTATTTGAATACCAGCTCGATCAGCTGCCCAAATTGGGTTACCGGTGTATCGGCATCGATACGAGAGGCTTTGGTAAATCGGATAAGCCATTTTGCGGCTATGATTACAATACCTTGGCAGATGATGTGAGATGTGTAGTTGATGCCTTGAATTTACATGACTTTACCTTGGTAGGACATTCTACTGGCGGTGCAATGGCAGCAAGGTATATGGGACGCCACAAAGGATATGGTGTATGTAAGCTTGTACTTTGTGCTGCAGCTGCTCCAAGCCTGATTAAACGTCCCAATTTTCCTTATGGACTGGATAAAGAGGTTGTTGAAAAGATTATTGCCGATACTTATAAGGACCGTCCCCAGATGCTTCGTGATTTTGGAAATATATTTTTCTTTCAGTATATCACGGAGCCTTTCTCACAGTGGTTCATCCAGCTGGGATTTCAAGCGGCTGGCTGGTCAACTGCAGCGGTTGCAGAGACTTGGATCAGGGAAGTGTTATTTGCCGATTTAGAGTCCATCCGGGTACCTACATTAATCATTCACGGCATCCATGATAAAGTGGTGCCCTATCAATTAGGAGAAATACAGCACCGGATGATTCGTAATTCTAAGCTTATGCCCTTTGAATTTTCTGGCCATGCATCCTTCTATGACCAGAAGGATGAATTTAACGAAGCGTTAGTAAAATTTATTGAGAGCTGATGACCATGAGCGAGGTCTAAAGTCTTTTGTGCGGACTTGACTTAATTGAGCTGGAACAGTATACTAAAGTGGCGATTATTTTTTCATCATGTATAAGGATAATGGTGGATAGATATAGGGAATAAAAGCAACGTAAGCGTCGTCACATGGAGGAAAGCTTAATGAGTGAAGCTAATGTAACTAGAATAGAATATCTGGACAAGGAAATCCTTCTCATTGCAACAGCACATGTATCAAAGGAAAGTGCAGAGCTTGTAAAGAAGGTGATCGAGGAGGAACGTCCGGACAGCGTATGTATTGAACTTGATGAAGACAGGTATCAGAGCTTAACAAAGCCTAAGGCTTGGGAGGATACGGATTTAATTAAGGTCATCAAGGAGAAAAAGGTGGGCTTTATGGTGGCGAATCTTTTCCTCGGCTCCTATCAGAAAAAGATGGCCCTGAAGTTAGGGAATCCTGTCGGAGGCGAAATGATACAGGGAATTGAGAGTGCCAATGAGACCGGAGCCACTCTGGTGCTGGCGGACCGTAATCTCCAGACGACCTTTTTGCGTATCTGGAGGAAATTAAAGTTCTGGGATAAGATAAAATTAGTTGGCAGCTTGTTATTTGGTTCAGAGGATGAGACGGATATCACCAGTGAGGATTTGCAGAAGCTGTTAGAGGAAGATATGATAGAAGCAGCGATGGCAGGCTTGAAGGAGGAATTTCCGAAAATCGGGGAAATCCTGATTAGTGAAAGGGATCAGTATCTGGCGGCAAAGATTAAGGAGGCGCCGGGGCAGAAGGTGGTTGCTGTTTTAGGTGGGGGACATGTGCCCGGGATTAAAAAAGAGATATTTAAGGAGCAGGATATAAAGGAAATTTCTGTTGTTCCGCCTAGCAGCCCTATGTCGAAGGTGGTGGGCTGGATTATTCCGCTGCTGATTACGGGGATTTTGGTTTATTCCTTTGTGATTAATTTTCAGACCGGGCTGCAGCAGCTTTCTGCGTGGGTGTTATGGACCGGGCTTTTGGCGGCGGCTTTTACGGCGCTATCCTTTGCCCATCCGCTTAGTATTCTTACTTCCTTTGTTGCGGCGCCTTTGACTACGCTGCATCCGCTGTTGGCTTGTGGATGGTTTACGGGGCTGGCGGAGGCTGCTTTGAAAAGGCCTACGGTGAAGGATGTGCAGAATGTGCAGGAGGATATATTTTCGATTAAGGGGTTTTATAAGAATCGGTTGTTGAAGACGGTTCTGGTGATGTTTATGGCGAATTTGGGGGCTTCGATTGGGACGTTTATTGCGGGGACTAGTTTGATTAGGAGTTTGTTTTGAGGTGAAGAAGGATGCTCTGGATTTAGGTTGTGAGGCTGAAACCGGGAGACTGACTGGCAGGGGTGATGTTTTTCCTTACCTCTACATCAGAGAATAAATGTGGACCCATCAATTGACATGTGGAGATTATGTCATTGATGGGCGCACATTTATCCTCTGGTGTAACGGTAAAGGAAAAACATTCACCCCCACCAGTCAGTCTCCCGGTTTCAGCCCATTTAGGTTAATGGGAATGTGCCTATTATGGATGAATATCGTTTGACGAATCAGTATTTTACATCCTTTTGGGTTGACCTTTGCACAAAACCGTGGTACACTATTAAAAATTGAAAATTCCCGGGAGGGAGAAGTTTGCGCGAATGTGCGTGGCAAGTCAACATACTGGACGGCAACGGTCTGGGTTTTCTTAAAAAACGATACTCATGTATAACTCCTGT
>JARKQP010000015.1 GCA_029974875.1 Mobilitalea sp. | reverse complement strand
TATATACAATTCCTTTGTATTTTTTCTTGATTTCTACGAATACCCTGTCCCCTACCTCCGGTATCCCGTAGCTGCGCAGTCTCAGCTTTTCCTTATAAATAGGCTTTTCCAATGAATCCCTGATAAGCCTGTGTTCCGGTGTGTCAAAATAGATATTGCAAACTGTCACTTTTCCGAATTGATCCACCAGCATCTTATCCTGAAGCTTTTCTCTGAGTAAATGATACTTCTCATTATTTAATGTGTATTTCATCTCATATCTTTGAAAGGTATTTTGAAAACCACCCATAGTTACCTCCAATCTACCAGCTCTTTCCGGCTGGCTTTGTTGTTTTTTGCCACTTTTATTACTTTTGCTCCTCGCGTCCTTTGCTGTCCTTCCTTTCGTCTCATTGAGCTTTATGGGTATATTTTAACCGTCCAACTTAAAACGAACTTTAAAATTAACTTTAATTTAACCTTAAATTTGCAAAACTTTTTCATTGAAACCAAAAAAGCTTCCGCGGGCCTTAGCTGCTAAGACTCCGGAAGCTTTTTACTATACCTTATTCTTAACTACGAACCACCTGACGAAAAACTAAATCAGCACCGTAAAGCAGATGGACTTGCCATCCTCACTTTTAACTGAAATCCTCCCCTTGTGTGCTTCTACAATGGATTTTGCAATGGACAGCCCGATTCCATAACCGCCGGTTTCCCTTGCCCTTGAAGAATCCGCCCGGTAGAAACGGTCAAATAACCGGTCCAGATTTGACGCATCCAGGCTTTCCGCCGTATTATAAACCTCTAATTTTACGCCTTTTTTCGTCCCTGCCAGGGTTATCTTAATACTGCCCCCATCATTGGAATATTTCATGGCATTGTCCACCAGGGTAGACACAAGCTGCTCCAGGCTGTCCTCATCCCCATTTAACATGATCCCAGGCTGTATGTCCATTTCAAACCTCTTATTTTTAGCTTCCGCTACCGCCTCAAAGGCTCCGGCGATTTTAGCTACCGCCTCACTTAAATTAAAAGGTGCAAAGGTCAGCTTAAGGCTTTCCTCCTCCATTTTAGATAAGGTCAGGAGGTTCTTCACCAGCTTATCCAGGCGGGCCACCTGGTTGCGGATGCTCCCAATCCATTCATTCTCTCCACCGGTCAGCTCCAGGACATCCGCATTTGCGGAGATAATCGCAAGGGGTGTTTTTATTTCGTGTCCGGCATCTGTAATAAACAGCTTCTGCTTTTCTGCATTTTCAACAAAGGGCCGCATTGCCCTCCGGGACAGGACGGTTAAAAGGACAAACATCAGGATTAATGTCGACACGCCGACGACACAGGAGATCACAAGCAGCAAAAGCTCCGATTGGATCTGGGTCCTGCAATCCATGAACACAATCATATTACCGCTATCCTTTTCTACCACCTTGTACTTATAGATACCCATATATCCGCCCGTCTTTCCGCTCTCTATAATGTCCGTTGCGTATTCCAGGGCATCCTTGGAGGTGACCGCCGCAATATGGCTGGTATTAATTTGGTTAACGGAGCCGTCAAACCCCAGCTCCACAATGAAATACCGTTTTTCATATGGGGTTTCCGCATTCATCCTGAAGCCGAATAAGGGCGCGAAGGGCTCGTCTGCTTTTGGGGGGCCGTTCATGTGGTCGCCCTTAATGAATTCCGGAAATTTACCCTCATTTTCCGCAATGATGCTGATTGACCCGTTGGTCTTTTCCTCCGTCTGGACAAAATAGATACCGTTGGTCAGTCCAATCAGGAAAAGCATGACCAGGAAGAGGGATCCCATTGTTATCATAATGAACTTCCGTTGCAGCTTTTTAATCATTTATTAAGCCTCCATCTTTATAGAGGCTTTGCCTCCGTTTCGTGGAGGCTTTGCCTCCAGGCTATAACCGCTTCCTCTGACCGCTTTAATCCTGATATTCGCATTGAGGGACTCCAGCTTGCGGCGCAGATAGGAAATATAGACCCAAACCACATTGATCTCCGCCTCCGCATCATAGCCCCAGATACGCTCCATAAACTGCTCCGTGGAAATAAGCCGTTTGGGGTTTGTCATAAGCATCTCCAGCATCTGGAACTCTTTATTTCCCAGCCGTAGGGATGACTTCTCATTGGAAAGCTCATAGTTTTCTTTATTTAAGCTGATATTCCCGACCTGAAGCAAATTCGGAGTGAATTCCGACTTCCTCCTGCCCATGGCACGGATCCTGGCCAGCAGTTCCCCCATCGCAAAGGGTTTACTCAGATAATCATCCGCTCCCTTGTCCAGCCCAAGAATACGGTCCTCAATCTGTGATTTTGCCGTAAGCATAAGAATCGGGGTATGTACCCCGCCGGCCCTTAATTTCTCCAGCACCTCGATCCCGTTTAGCTTCGGCATCATAATATCTAATACGATCACGTCATAGTTTTCCGACAGCCCGTAGTCCAGCGCGTCCGCCCCATCATATACGGCGTCCACGGAATAATTGTTATGTTTTAAAATCGCAACCAGGGCGTTTGACATTTCCTTTTCATCTTCCGCCAACAATACTCTCATTGTAACCTCCCAAATCAAATTCCCTTGTAATATGCCCTACCTTTAATTTTGCATCAAAATACCTGTTTCTATAAAACAAGCTCCAGAAAAACCCAAAAAACCTCCGCGACCCATGGCATCCGGCTAAGCTATCAGTCTATTAACCATAAATATCATCCTGCTGTACTTCCTCTATCATATCCCATATGGCCTGAAAATTCAAATCTGTTGAAGCAATCTCATCGGCACACCGTTTTAATTCACCGACAATCATATCCTGGTTCGGAATATTCTTCTTATACTTTAGCTGATGCTCCAGGCTGGCCCAGCAATCCATTGCAATGGTGCGTATCTGCAGCTCACAGTACACCATATGGACCTGATCCTCCAAATGGATCGGCACTTGCAGGATCATATGGTAGCTGCGGTAGCCGTTAGGCTTCGGATCACGGATATAGTCCTTTTCTTTCATGACGACGATATCCTTCTGGTTCCTAAGCATGTCCACAACCCAATAAATATCATCCAGAAAGGTACATACCACACGGATCCCGGCTGCATCATAGATTTCTGTCAGGGCATTTTCCACGGTGACGGGAAGACCCCTCCGCGATAATTTCTCCACCATGCTTTCTGCCGATTTAATCCTGGCCTTGCAGTGTTCAATAGGATCCTTTGCATTTTTCATTGCCCTGTATTTACGGATAATGTCCAGTCTCGACAGCACCTCGGTGATGGCACCCTCCAGCAGGACATATGCTTCCTGGTAAAATTGCTGCTCCGTTGACCAGGACTCACATACTATATCATGTTTTGTTTGTAGCATTAGCCTGTTCCTCCTGTTGCAAATCGGCGGGTTAATCCGGCAAGTCCGTTTCCCTATAGGAGAAGTATAGCATGGTTACTTTAAATGAAGTTTAAAGGTCGGGGGATAAGCACCTTCTGCTTTTGCCGATTTAAGATAGTTCAATGGAGGCTGAAAACGTTAAACCGGATCAGAAAAAAGCTTAAACATTATTGATATAATGAGTAAGCTTTTTATTCTTTCATTTGTAAAGCATTTAATAAAGCACCCCGGCTACTTTACAGTATAAGTTTTGATGTCATCAATTACTTCAGCCAGACACCGGCTAATATCATAATTATTATATCTCTTTCTTATTCCGGCCTTTTGCAGGTTTTCCTCCGAGAAGTCCTCCTCGTCCGCCAAATAACGCCTGCACATCTCCGCATATTTGGGCCGTTCCTGCTTTTTCTCCCTTTTTAAGGCCCGCATCAGGCGGATTCCATCCTCCACCTCAAGATAAACCGGAACCACCTTATCCTGACCAAAATATTCACGGATCTGTTCAAAGGTTTCCAGGGTTCCTATCATTAAGTAATCCGCCTCATCCAGGTTAATCTGCCCGTCATTGACGGTAAAATAATGCCATATGCCATGGATTGTCTGATAGGAACGGTGCTCGATAATCTTATT
>JARKQP010000002.1 GCA_029974875.1 Mobilitalea sp. | reverse complement strand
TACAGTTATGCTGGTATTTGAACCTGAATTGAAGTCAACTGCCAGTTCACAGTAGTTAGGCAAATTACCGCTGAAGTTAACCTCTTTCAATACAGTTCCATTGGAATTTCTGACTCCGAAATAGCCCTTATTGGAAAAATTATTGGAGTTTTTTACATATCCCGTTAACCTGTAGTTTGTATTAGGTGTGACAGCAATAGTCTGCTTCACACAATTCCATACATCCTGGGTTGTTGTGCGTATATAAGCATTGTTGGCGCCGGTATTTGCATAGCCCAATCCACGGTCTATACCTTTTCCATCGTTCCCCTCAGTCTGCCATGGAGATGAAATGGTGCTGGTTGCCTGGCTTTCAAAACCGCTGTCTGCAACAAGATTTGAATTTTGTGCCGAATAATACACCTCCAGCTCGGCTATGGATGTGAAGCATGCCGTTCCCCCGGGATTCCCTGTCACCCTGACGGCATCGCCCCAGGTATCATTAAAGCTGAAGGTATAAGTAACATTATTTCCGGAAGTGCCTACAGGTGTCATTGATATGCCTGAGACATCGATCCAGTTAAAATTCTGTCTCACCTGTATTTTGATGTTATTGAACCAGCCTCCGTCAGAGAACATATTTCCGGTAGTGTATACAACCTTGTTCATATTGTATGCCTTCGGATAATAGTAGCCCCAATAGTCGATAGTCTTTGCATCTCCATCCCAGCTGTCCTCGTTTTGTATCTTATTGCCGTCATTCATATAACTCTTTTTCCCGAAGTGGAACGCTTTGCTGAATGCTACTACACCCGGAGCATTTGCAGGGAGGGCTAAATTGTTGTTGTTTTTTGTGTTTGTAGGCGTTGTGACGGTATAAGGCTCCACTACCAGCTTCCTTAATGAGAAGAAATAGTTGTTTACATTGCCGAAAGCATTGGATTGTACCCACATAGTCTTCCCATCCGCACTTATAAACCTGGAGGGTATGGTTGTAGAATAGCCTCCGTTCTTAGTTGCCGTCCATGTTGAAGAGTATGGACCGTAATTCTTTGAAAGGAACTTCTTCCATGGCCCATATGGAGTGGGAGATTCATAAAATTCAAAGGTGTACTCAGACCATGAGCTGTATATATACCTGTTCAGCGGTTGATTGTAAACTACGCTTCCCTGTGAAATGACACTTGTGTTTCTTGCATCATTGTAGTTGTAAACAACATTTGTCCAATACAATGTATCATCCTGAAGAACCGGAGTTTTGGCATTTATATTGCTGGACCAGGTTGCATTGCCGTTCAGATCGCCTGTATAAAACTCCCATGCTGAGCGGGTCATGATGCTTGCTTTCGGGACCCTTGCAAGAAAGACCTTAGTAGGGGAAGGAACTCTGCCGCTATAGCAATCTCTCCAATTGCCGTCCAGGCCGTAAGCATATACATAGCCATCGGTGCCATATTGGTTATTCTTTCCATAATCCAGGAACATTATTGTGGTAAATGTATGGTTATTGAACATTGGAGCGCTGGTATTCCAGGTCCAGGTAGCCCCTTTGTCTGTGGATTTGCAAATTGTAGCGGCCGGAGCATCTTCAAAATCAAGGCTCAGGTCCTGCACAGCACAGTAAAGTATACCGTCCACACATATCATACCCGTCGGCTTCCTGTTGTAATTTCCTGCTGTCCACACCTGGGATAGGTTGGAATTGAAACACGTCCCCGTAATATTTCTTGCATATGGATCCCCGGTCATCCGGTTTACGTTAATATCCCTCCAGGTGCTTCCAAAGCCCTTCCCATCTCCATTTACACTATAAAGATAATTGTCTTCACCCCATGCAGCCGGCCATAAATCCCCATCGCTTCCCGGAACATTGTAGGTTGAGTATTCTTCTACGTCTGCATAGGAGAAAAAGGTACTCCAGGCAGGAGCTATGGCATCTGCCTTGGTTACAGGCGATATCACCAGACAGGAGGCAAGTACAAAAATCACTACCAGAATGCGTGCCGTCACTTTTTTTACTTCTTCTCTTTTTAACATAATCATACTCCTTCTAAATTAATTTATTTCCATATGTCAAGTGCTGCTATTACCAGTCTGAGGCGCATTTTTCTTACATGATACAGGATATTTCAATTGCTATGTTATAAGCCTGCTCAGTATGAAGCATCTTATAGGAAATCCAGACCTCTCCTGCACAGTCCGCCCTCATTTAGTGTATGCAATCACTGCAAATATCCTGAAAAATTGCCATATAGGGAACCTTGATTTTAGAATAGGAGTCACTTGAACATATAGTATATAAATTATATTTCATAAGTATGCCGTTGTCTTTAATTCAACCTGCTATTATTTGTCCATTCCTGCTAAAATTGTGACTGATTAATCCTTCTTTATTCATATAAAAACACTGGGACAAGGTACCTGCCCTTGTCCCAGCTCTATCACTAATACTCTATCCAGGTTGCATCCGCTTTGTCTAAAGCAGTGGATATTGAAGTTATAACACCTAGCCCGTCTCTATGGCGTAAAAACTGTCCGGGATAATTATAGGTCTCATAGGATATATAATCGGTGTTTGCCCATCCGGTGCGCCTGTACCATGTAGCATCAGCCTTGAACAGGCTGGTGCCGTCATTCCGATCAAGCCATACCTGCCCATCTCTATGCCTTATGAAATAACCCGGGTTATTTATTGATTCAAATGATACGCAGTTTGAGTTGGCAAGACCGGGAACTACCTTGAATTCAGAATCTTCCGGCTGTGTTGTACTATAATTGTCGTCAATTCTCAGCCTGAAATTCAAATGACGGAGATAAGCACCGGCCATATTATAAGATTTTATCCTGGTTATAGTGTCTGATAATCTAATAAGCTGCCACCTCTGGCTTGCAGACCCGTTGTCTACATTCTGAACAATACTTGCACCGGCTGCAGTAGATCCTCCTGCAACATCAAGGCACAATCCGCTTCCTCTATTCTTTATCTTGCAGTAACCGTTGCCTACATCAATAATGCTCCAGCCCTGGCGGTCGGCCTCAGTGTTTAACTGCTGAACTATGGGGTTGCCTGCTGATGCAGAACCATTCTGATTTTCAAGCATCATACAGCTCTTAACATTCATAAACTGATAGAAATTCCCGCCCCATCCGAATTCTTGTATCTTCCATTTTTGCGGAGTCAAACCATTATCAGTATATTGAATCATCGGAGTTCCGGCTGAGGTTGAACCTGCTGCGTTGTCCAGACATAAGCCGCTATTTTGGTTAACAATTTTGTAGATTCCGCTTGAATATATCATCACCCCTGTGTCCGTTTGCCCTGAAGGTATATTCAATATGGTGCTCTGTGATACAGGTGAACCAAAATTAGGAGTACCGTCGGCATTCCAGGTGAATTTCTGTGCTCTTGGTGTTCTTATACCGCCGCCTGCAGAATTCCTTGCATGGTATATTATCCAATCCTCCGTATCATCCGGGGATTTTGCGAAGGTGTTATGTCCAGGTCCGTATACACCGTTTGCCGACTGGAACACCGGGTTTGCAGACTTGGTGTAGTTGCTCAAAACCATGGGATCTGCAGTACTGCTAAGTGTCAGCATACCCAGGCAGTAATACTGTGAACCGCACTGGCTTCCCGAATAAATGATAAATGTCTTGCCGTTTCTCTGCAGGATTTCCGGTCCCTCATTTACAAGGGGAACCGCATCGTTTGGCTGCCTTTCCCACGCATATGTAGGGCTGGATATTTTTAAACGCGGACCTGTAAGTGTATACGGGTTGCTCATTCTCGATATATATATGTGCTGTGTCACTCCAGTTGCCGGATCATAGCCCGACCAGACAAAATACAAATTACCGTTTTGTTGGAGTACAGCTCCATCAATTGCCCAATAATCATTGCCCGGAGAA
>JARKQP010000001.1 GCA_029974875.1 Mobilitalea sp. | reverse complement strand
CCCCCGGGACAGGGCTACCAGGGTAACAGACCTCACGGCCAGGGCTACCAGGGGAACAGACCCCAGGGACAGGGTTACCAAGGAAACAGACCCCAGGGAGAAGGCTACCAGGGCAACCGTCCTCAGGGCCAGGGCGGCTTCGGACAGCAGGGTAACAGAGGCGGCTATGGTGGAAATGGCTATTCCAGACCAAACCCAGGCGCCAAGCCAGGCAACTTTGGCCGTGGCTATGAAGATATGGGCAAGGATGAGGATGATAGGCCAAGCTACGCACGCGGCGGCCAGGGCAAGAAAGGCCCAGGAACCAGAAGCGGAGGCGAACGCAAGACTTTTGACCAGCAGATATTAGACCAAAAGGTTGCGGAAAAGAATGATAACAGCAACAAGAGGAATAGGGATAGGATTAATAAGGAAAAGAACTATAAAGAGAAGAACCTGATTGGGCATGATGAGGATATCGAGGATATCAAGGTGAAAATAACTCCCAAGAAGGGGCAGTTCATCCAGCCTAAGCCGATCAAGGTGGTTGAGGAGGAGATTAAGGTAATTACGATTCCTGAGGTACTGACCATTAAGGAGCTGGCAGATAAGATGAAGAAGCCATCTGCTGCATTGATTAAAAAGTTATTCTTATCTGGAAAGATTGTAACCTTGAACCAGGAGATTACCTTCGAAGAAGCGGAGGAGATCGCCTTAGAGTATGAAATCATTGCTGAAAAGGAAGTTCCGGTAAATGAAGTAGAGGAATTGCTGAAGGAAGATGAAGAAAACCAAGAGGATATGGAAAAACGTCCTCCGGTTGTCTGCGTAATGGGTCACGTTGACCATGGCAAGACTTCCCTTCTTGACGCTATCCGGGAGACGAATGTAATCTCCAGGGAAGCGGGCGGTATTACACAGCATATCGGTGCTTATACTGTAGAAGTAAATGGTGAGAAGATTACCTTCTTAGATACACCGGGCCATGAGGCCTTTACCTCCATGCGTAAACGTGGAGCAAGGTCAACAGATATCGCAATCCTTGTAGTTGCAGCGGATGATGGTGTAATGCCCCAGACTGTTGAGGCGATCAACCATGCCAAGGCAGCAGGGGTTCAGATCATAGTTGCAATCAATAAGATCGATAAGCCGAGCGCTAACATCGAGAGAGTAAAGCAGGAGCTGACGGAGCATGAATTAATAGCTGAGGATTGGGGCGGGGATACTATCTTTGTACCTGTATCAGCACATACCAAGGAAGGTATCGAGCAGCTTCTTGAGATGATCCTGCTGGCCGCTGAAATACTTGAGCTTAAAGCTAACCGTGACCGCAAGGCAAGAGGTATCGTTATTGAGGCGGAGCTTGACAAGGGCAGGGGTCCTGTTGCTACGATCCTGGTACAAAAGGGTACCTTACAGGTCGGAGATAATGTGGCTGTTGGTTCAGCCTTCGGTAAAGTACGTGCCATGATGGATGATAAGGGCAGAAGGGTGAAGGAAGCTACTCCTTCCATGCCGGTAGAGATCCTGGGCTTAAATGAAGTGCCGGATGCAGGCGAGATCTTTGTTGCAGTAAATAATGAGAAGGAAGCCAGACAGATTGCCAATGCATATCTGGTACAGAGCAAGGAAAGGCTTCTGGCAGATACAAAGGCTAAGCTGTCCCTTGACGGACTGTTCTCACAGATCAAGGCCGGTAATATTAAGGAATTGAACCTTATCATCAAGGCTGATGTCCAGGGCTCCACAGAGGCAATGAAGCAGAGCCTGATCAAACTCAGCAATGACGAGGTTGCCGTAAGGGTGATCCATAGTGGTGTTGGTGCCATCAATGAATCCGATGTTATCCTGGCAAGCACCTCCAATGCAATTATTATTGGCTTTAACGTAAAGGCTGATAATGCAGCAAGAGAGACTGCTGACCGTGAAAAGGTTGATGTGAAGTTCTACAGTGTCATCTACAATGCAATTAATGATATCGAAGCAGCAATGAAGGGTATGTTAGATCCTGTATTTGAAGAGAAGATCATCGGCCATGCTGAGGTCCGTATGACCTTTAAGGCTTCCGGCATTGGTACCATTGCAGGCTCCTATGTACTTGACGGTAAGATTGTCAGGGGAAGCAAAGCAAGAATTTACAGGGGAAGCGAACTGATTTTTGAAGGACTGCTCGCGTCCTTGAAGAGATTCCAGGATGATGTGAAGGAAGTTGCTGCCGGTTACGAGTGCGGTCTTGTATTTGAAAAATTCAATGACCTGCAGGAAGGAGATAAGGCAGAATTCTATATAATGGTAGAGGTTCCAAGGTAGCTCCCACGGATTGTTTGTGCTGCTAAAGCGGCACACCGGGAAGTATGAACAGCCCCGCAAAAGGCTTATAAATAAGACTTGGGGAATATCTGCCGTGATAGAAAGGACTTGGTAATTGTATGAGGAAAAATAGTATTAAAAACACCAGAATTAACGGTGAAGTACAAAAAGAGCTGAGCACATTAATCAGCAGGGAAATCAAAGACCCCAGAATTAATCCCATGACCTCGGTGGTCCATGTAGAGGTGGCACCGGATTTAAAGACGGCTAAGGTATATATCAGCGTGCTGGGAGATGAGGAGTCTAAGAAGGAAACCCTCCAGGGATTAAGGAGCGCAGCAGCCTACATGCGAGGACAGTTGGCGAAATCGCTGAACTTAAGAAATACACCGGAACTCACCTTTGTAATCGATAATTCAATCGAATACGGTGTCCACATGTCAAAGCTCATCGATGAGGTAAATAAAAATATTCCGGACCGGCCAGACGAGGAAGAGTTACCAGGTTTTTAATAAAAACCTTTCACCAGTCTTAAACAAAGAAAAGGAAAATAGCTTATGGAGAAAATGAATGAGGCATTATCCGGAGCAGGGAAAGTGGCAATTGCCGGTCACATCAGACCGGACGGCGACTGTGTCGGTTCCTGTACTGCACTGTATTTATACCTGAAACAGAATATGCAAAGCTTTGGGCTTGAGAAGGTAGATGTTTATCTGGAAAGCTTCGGCGTGGAGTTTAATATTTTAACCGGCGCCGAGGAAATCAAGCACAGCTATGATACTGAGGAAAGCTATGATTTATTTATTTCTTTAGATTGCGGTAGCATTGACCGCCTGGGAAATGCAGTTAAGTATTTTGATACGGCGAAAAGGACAATCAATATTGACCACCACATCAGCAATAATAATTTTGCTGATGTGAACCATGTGGTCGCAGATGCCTCCTCGACCTGTGAGGTGCTCTATAACCTCATGGAGGAGGAGCTGGTCACAAAGGAGATAGCAGAAGCCCTATATGTTGGGATTATCCATGACACAGGCGTATTCAAGCACAGCAATACCAGCGAAAGGACCATGGTTACTGCAGGCAGATTAATCAGCAAGGGAATCGACTTTTCCTCCCTGATTGATGAATCCTTTTATGCGAAGACCTACCTGCAGAACCAGGTTCTTGGACGCTGCCTTATGGAAAGCATCCTGGTGCTTGGGGGTAAGGTCGTGTTTGCAGCCGTCAGCAGAAAAATGCTGGATTTTTACGGCGCTACCCATGCAGACCTGGACGGTATTATTGACCAGCTCCGGGTCACTAAGGGGGCGGAGGTTGCTATTTTTATCTATGAAACGGATTTCCATGAATATAAAGTCAGCATGAGGGCCAATGGCGAGGTGAATGTAAGCAAAATAGCCTGCTATTTCGGAGGAGGCGGACATATCCGGGCTGCAGGCTGTACAATGTGGGGCTCCGCCCATGATGTGGTGAATAATTTGACACTACATATTGAAGCCCAGTTCCGGGATCTGGGGATCCTGGAGGGATAAGGCAGCTTTAATTACAGGACAAGGGCCAGAAAATAAGCTAAAAAGCCGTAAACAGGACAAAGCTAAGCATGGCGCAGGTATGGACAGGTTTTCTAAGGAGTGCAGGCAATTGGTTAACGGAATTATTAACATATACAAAGAAAAGGGGTATACCTCCCATGATGTTGTGGCTAAAATGAGGGGTATTCTGAAAATGAAGAAAATCGGGCACACCGGTACCCTGGATCCCGATGCGGTGGGAGTGCTCCCCGTTTGTATGGGAAAAGGAACAAAGCTTGTAGACATGATCACGGATACTGACAAAACCTACGAAGCAGTGCTAAAGCTTGGAATCACCACGGATACCCAGGACATGACGGGAACTGTCCTGAAAGAAGCCCCTGTAACCGCCGGCTATGACCAGATTGAAGCGGTGGTTAAAAGCTACATAGGAGAATATATGCAGCTTCCGCCTATGTATTCCGCCATAAAGGTGGATGGGAAGAGGCTTTATGAGCTTGCAAGGCAGGGAAAGGAAATCGAACGGGAGCGCCGGAGAGTGGTTATCCGGGACATCCGGATCCTCGGATATTCCGGGGAGGAGCACGAGGTTACCATGTCCGTCGATTGTAGCAAGGGAACCTATATCAGGACACTTCTCCATGACATAGGAGAGACCCTGGGCTGCGGCGGAACGATGAAAAGCCTGGTCCGCACTGTCGTCGGTCAGTTTAAGCTTGAGAATGCCCTCAGGCTATCTGAAATCGAAGCCCTGGTCCGTGAGGAAGTGCTTGCTCCTTATATCATACCAGTGGATGAAATGTTCAGGGATTATGATAAGGTAGTAGTGGGCAGGGAGTACCATAAACTGATTTACAACGGGAATCCATTTTATAAGAGTCAAAGGATACCAGCAAACGATGTTGTAACAGAGGATGATACTATGGCAAAGGACAATAGCGTGTCAACTGATGATATTGTAGCAACTGATGATATTGTGACAACGGGCGATACTATGACAACGGATGATGGCGTAGCAATGGATAATACTATGGCAACGGCTTTTTCAAGAGTATATGATGCGGATGACAATTTTATCGGAGTATACCGGTTTGATCAGGAAGCAGAAATGTACCGGCCGGTTAAGATGTTTTTGTCATAATAACGGACATTTGACCGTAAGGCCACGGGGCGCCGGCACGGGGCGCCGGATGTGAAATGCCTTACATTTTACACTAAGAACCAGAAGGTGGAGGTAAAGCCTCCCCAAGTGAGGTAAAGTCTCCTTAATGGGGCTTGGGCCTCTATAAAGGAGGCTGAAGATGGCTATGGAGTATATAGCAGGAAGTACAGACTTTAAATTTAAAAATACAGCGGTTACCCTGGGAAAGTTTGATGGGCTTCATCTGGGGCATAAGCAGCTCATTAATTTGGTGATTTCATATAAGGAACAGGGGTTCAAGGCAGTTATGTTCAGTTTTCTGCTGCACCCGGAGAACTTATTTTCTGATAAAGAATTTGAACTAATCTATACGGAAGAGGAAAAATTATTCCAGCTGAACCGGTGCGGCATTGACGCCCTGATATCCTATCCCTTTACGGAGGAGACAAGATCCATGACGCCGGAGGAATTTATTAAGGAAATCCTAATTGACAAGCTGGATGCAAAGATTATTATCGTAGGAAATGATTTCCGCTTTGGCTTTGGACGGCGCGGAGATGTGGCCTTATTAAAGCAGTATGAGGAAACCTATGGCTATAAGGTGATTGCCTGTGAGAAGAAGAAATGGAAGGGCGACATTATCAGCAGCTCATCCATCCGCCGGGCTCTGAAGGAGGGGAACCTGGAGGCTGCAAATGCAATGCTGGGACAACCCTATTCCATCCGAGGCGAGGTGGCCCATGGGAGGAAGCTGGGAAGGACCATAGGAATGCCGACAGTGAACCTGATCCCGTCCACATCAAAATTGCTGCCCCCCTGCGGCGTATATGCCACCAAGACCCTCATCGAGGGTGTGCCTTATCTGGGGGCTACTAACATCGGCTATAAGCCGACGGTAGGGGAAGAAGAATATATCGGTGTGGAGACCTATATTTTCGATTTCGACGGCGACCTGTACGGGGAGCTGCTGGAGGTTGAGTTCTACGAATACATCCGCCCGGAGATGAAATTTGGCTCCCTGGAGGAACTGATCACCAGGATGAGGGAGGATCTTATCTTAGTACAGAGGTATTTTAAGGTTAAAAAATGATCTGGTCTGGCAGCAGCACAGAATGCCGGGCAGATTATGGCGGGAACCGAGTCAATATTTATGATTGAAATAGTATGCGATACAGAGCATTCCACATCTGGCACCCCGTGTCCTTGTGGCCAGATGTCTGTTAGTATGAAATAGACAAAAAATAATGATATTGGCATAAATTCCGGAGGACAATTGGTTTGTACCTCCGTTTTTGCTAAATAATTATAATATAAGTTATGGGCAGTCGCCCTCTGACTTCTCATAAAGGCGCTGTATTTTGCGCCATGCATCCCGATTATCGGAAAATGTACTTGGTTCCGATAATATAGGTTATGAGAAATTGCCTTTTGACTTCTCATAAAAGGCGCTGTTTTGCGCCGTGCATCCCGATTATTAGAGCATGGATCCTGATTCGGTAATATAAATCATCTGAAGCTCCCTTAGGGCTCCGGTAATTTACATTATAAAACGATTAAAATACCGGCACGTGTATTCCAAAGGAAGGGCTTATGCTGTATACTAGGCTTTGATCATTATTTTAATAAGCCTTTTCTGAATCAAAGGCTTATCAAAATAGAACTACTATGAAAATCTTAAGGATATGGAGTGGAAGAAGCATGTTGATTGTGAATAATGTAACGAAAAAATATGGAAAATTCGTAGCAAATGATGCTGTAAGCTTTGAAATC
>JARKQP010000966.1 GCA_029974875.1 Mobilitalea sp. | reverse complement strand
ACGCTCAATATCATGGGACTGTCCACACCTTATAGCGCGATCCTTTCCGCTTTGATTTTTAACGCCATCATTATCCCGCTCCTGATACCCCTCGCGATGAAAGGAGTCAGGTACAGGCCGATGCGTGCGGAGAGGATGCTGTCCCGCAATATGCTGATTTACGGGCTTGGCGGTGTGGCTGCACCATTTGTTGGCATCAAATTGATCGATCTTGCCATCACCCCACTGCTGTCTGTCCTGGGGATGTAGCAAGATGACATTGAGATATGGGAAGGAGACTGTTTTATGAATAGTTTTTTGCAGAATGTCGGCATATTAACCATTGAATTTTTAATTATTTATATTTATAAAAAAATACTGGAGTGGAACGACTATAGAAATTCAGGTTTTTATGAGGATGAAAAAGTATATAGGGCTGCTGATGAGTTTGCCCATGGATCACCTTCCGATGAAATCAAAGCCATCCTATCAGATTGTCTTGAGCTCGATGAGGAGGGTATTGAAAAAATCATGTCTTTATCACTCCCCTATAGGAATGGCAAAACCGGGAAATATCAGGCATTTATCAAAGCAGTGAACAAGGTGCTGGGTGCTGACATTTATGATGAAAAGTATGAAAAACACCATAAATGTGCAGCCGGTCAATAGGATACCCTCTTTCGGTTATTCCTCAGTTGATTGATTCCGCTGCTTTCACAAATAGGAGGTTATGAATATGTATAGAGTTTTAAAAGGAATCAAGAAGCCGTTTTTGGTGACTGTGGTTTTACTTGTGATTTGCGGGCTGGTTTACCCCCTGCTGCTCACGGGGATTAGCCAACTGGTCTTTCCCAGACAGGCGAACGGCAGCCTTATCACAGCCGGCAGTAAGGCCGTCGGTTCTGAGCTGATCGGGCAGGATTTTACAGCTGCACGGTTTATGAAGTGCCGTCCTTCTGCTGTGGATTACAACACATATACCGAGGAGGAAAGGATGAACGGCAACTACACCGGTATTAGCTCAGGCTCTAAAAACTATGCGCCGGCTAACCCTGAATTAGCCAAGCGTGTGGAAGCTGATATTACAGAATTCTTAGGGGCAAATCCTTCTGTAAAGGAAGAAGATATCCCTACTGATTTATTGACAGCCTCCGGCTCCGGCCTTGACCCTCATATCAGCCCTGAATCAGCTGCGGTCCAAATCCCGGCCCTAGCCGGGGCGACCGGGTTGCCAGAGGAAACGCTACAGGCTATCGTAAAGAAAAACACGCAGGGAAAGCTCCTCGGTATTTTCGGGGAAGAAACCGTTAATGTATTAAAGGTAAACTTAGAAATCTTCCGCTTATTGAAGGAAGGAATCTTTATACCATCTTAATACTCCGGAAGAAACCTTAACACCATTATAATGCTCCACATGTTATACTACCAACGTGTGCATCCCTTAGGAAAGGAATGGAGGTGCAGCTTCAGCGTCCTTTCCAGCTGATTGGGTCAGAGCTACCGGCATTTTAAATGTTTATACGCTGATAGGCTTATGACAGCAAAGCCTGGGTTGTCCGGCAGGTAAATTTTAAAGAATCCCTGTACAATTATGAAAAAAGGTGTGTGGACTCATGCATATACGATGGTTAAATCCAGGAAGGGTAATCGCGCTGGGATTTGCGGGTGTAATCCTTCTTGGTACAATATTATTACTTTTGCCCATTTCCGCGAACCCGGGCGTTACAGTGCGCCCTGTGGACGCATTGTTTACTTCAACCAGCGCCGTTTGCGTAACTGGCCTGATCGCCATAGATACTGCCGATTATTTCAGTGTTTTTGGGCGGACCGTGGTTGCACTTCTGATTCAAATCGGAGGCTTGGGGATCACCTCCATTGGCGTTGCTTTTATCCTGCTGGCCCGTAAAAAAGTAGGGCTGAAGGAGCGTGTCCTTGTGCGGGAGGCATTGAATCTGAATACCCTCCAGGGCGTAGTACGCCTGGTAAAATCTATTATGATTATGACATTATGCTTTGAAGGTGCGGGCATGCTACTCAGTTACGTCGTATTTTCACAGGATTATCCGCCGCTGCCGGCTTTGGGTATCAGCGCGTTTCATTCCGTGGCAGCATTTAATAACTCCGGCTTTGATATTTTAGGCGGATACCGGAACCTGATTCCTTACCGGGATAATGCGCTGCTGAACCTGACGACCTGCGGTCTGATTATCTTCGGCGGCTTGGGGTTTTACGTAATCCGGGAGGTATTGCATAAACGCTCCTGGCGAAATCTCAGCATGAATACAAAAATCGTTTTAACAATGACGGTATCCTTGCTGGTAATCGGTACGGTCTTACTGAAGCTCACCGATGACGTGACTTGGCTAGGAGCCTTTTTCCAAAGCACTTCTGCAAGAACCGCAGGATTTAGTACCTATTCAATCGGAGAATTCACCGCAGCAGGACAGTTTGTCCTGATTATGCTGATGTTCATCGGCGCTTCGCCGGGTTCAACAGGCGGCGGTATAAAGACCACAACCGCGTTCACCCTGCTTAAAAGTCTTCTTGCGTTTTCCACTAACCGGGACTGCACGGCTTTTCGGCGCAAGATTCATCATGAAAGCATCATGAAGGCGTTTACCGTCACCATTATGGCTGCAATTGTCGTTTGCTTCATGACCCTTATGATTTGTATCATCGAGCCACAGCTTACGTTTATGCAGGTTCTTTTTGAAGTCGTATCGGGATTTGGTACGGTTGGACTTTCAACAGGTATCACCCCACATTTAGCAGATATGAGTAAAATCCTTTTATGCCTGACTATGTTTATCGGGCGGGTTGGTCCGCTCACTATGGCAAGCATCTGGGTATATAAAGCCTCGTCAAACCTTTCTTACGCAGAAGAAAGAGTAACAATAGGATAGGAGAAATAAAAATATGTTGGAATATAAAGCAAGTATTGCTTTTGGAGTCATTGGACTTGGACGTTTTGGATTCGCACTCGCAGAGACGCTTGCGGAAAACGGAAAAGAAGTTTTAGTTTTGGATATGAACGGAAGTAAGATTAAGCAAATTCAAGACAAGGTGCAGCAAGCCTTTGTCGTATCCCAATTGGACAAACCGACGCTTGAGGAAGCCGGAATACAGAATTGTGCTACTGTTATTGTGTGTATTGGCGAACAGGTGGAAGCCAGTATTCTGACAGCGCTCAATGTGATTGAGTTAGGCGTCCCACGGGTTATTGCCAAAGCAATCAGTACCGAGCATGGCAGGGTATTGCAAAAGATCGGCGCGGAGGCGGTTTATCCTGAGCGGGACCGTGCTATCCGTCTTGCGAACTCGCTGTCCAGATCCGGAGCAATGGATTTCCTCGACCTGTCAAGTGAACATGTGATATCAGAGATGCGGCTAAACGACAAATTTCATGGAAAGTCCGTTATGGAGCTGGATCTCCGTAAAAAATTTAATCTCAACATCATTGCGGTTGTCAGAGGGAATGAAACCATCGTTGAAGTCCATCCTGATCTGAAGCTAAACGCCAGTGATGTTATCGTTGTTATAGGAAAAAAAGATAATGTTGCAAAGCTGGAACGCCTTATTTGCTTTGGTAATTCCAAACTGGCGTAATTGTTAATTACCCCATCTGTTCTGTTTGAGGGCTATAAGCAGGAACTGGCCGGATTTTGGGAAGGAGGCGAAAATGATACAACAAGCTAAAATAAAGCAAGAAATAGCAAGCACATCCCTCTGCGTAGCTGGCTTGTCTTTCCTGTTAATTGGTTTATATATATTTGCAGACAAGTTCAATCTTTCGGTTATACTGGGCACAGCCATTGGAGGTGCCGCTTCAATCGGGAATTTTGCTTTAAACATATATACCTCAAATTATTCTGCAAAATATGATCAAAAGAAGGCCGCCCGCATTGTATTGCTTTCAAAAGTCATCAGGGCATTTCTCATGGGTATTATCGTGTATTTCATATTGCTAATACCCCTAATACATAACATCACCGGCATTATTGCGTTATTTTTCCCGCAAATCAGCCGCGTAATCAGATACATAATCAAAAGCTGAAACTACGCTCCGCTCCGGCGATATTATATCATGTAAAGAACACATGATATGGCACTTCGTGCCAGGGATGCGCACTACGCTTCGCTCCGGCGCCAATATATAATGTCTGACGACATTATATATTGAAGGCGAAATAAGAATAAGCATTCTTATTTCGCCCCAAAAATATTTTTTAGTTCAAGCCATGGCAGGTAATATCACCCGTTCTAATATTTCATCGGTAAAATATCCAGATAGTCCTTTGCTTCTGCGCCTCCTAGGAATAAATCAATGATTTCTCTCCCCAATGGATTAAGCTCCTCTGTATTGTACTTCTCAAGCTCTTGCCTGAAAAATTCCGTCAATAATTTTGCCCCTTCGTCATAACCCTGAATCCCCACCTCTTGCTGGGTCTCCGGCTTTAGGAAAGCGCGGCGGATATATTGGCCGTCAATCTTAATTGCATCCGGGCAAAAGCCCAGTAATGAACACCTTGCCGCCTCCAAATGCTCCGGCTTGAATTTCGCACTGCCGCGGCGGGCGATGTATTCCCTGGCAATCCACTGTGGCATAAAGCTTACTTCATATGCCCCAATATGCTGGTTTGGCACTAATATATACCGTGTATTTGTTGAATTTACAAATTGCTGTAATAAAAGATTTGCCTGAGTGACCATCTTTCCTGTTGCAAACGGCCAATAGGAACCCACACCTTCACTAGTCATCCCTTTTGAATCAATGATACTAGGGTTATTAAAGCCCCTTGGTGCAACTAATCTCCACAGCCAGGCCAGTGCCGGGGGCAATAAATGAAACATTCCCAAGATTCCATAGGAAGGTTTCTCCTTTGTACATGCCGGAGTACGTACCCCAAAGCTTCTTACATCTACTTCAATGGGCTCGTTAATCACACCCTCAACAAGACGCCGGGGCAGAATAACCCTGGGATTCGGGCAAGGTCTTCCGTCACTATCTAAAGTGTGCTCCCAGACCAGACAGGTCGACTTGGGAATCCCTTCAATATTTAAGAATACTAATGGCTCCGCCGGATGTGTAAGAATTTTTTCATACTGGGGAGACGAGCCATAGCTCTTAATATTATCCAATCTTAAAAACCATGCGGTTTCCGCATCCTTAACAACTAGTTTTTTGCTGTCATTTTGAAATTTCGGATGGCATAATGCCATATCATCGGTTACAGGTAATAGCTCGCAGGTCTCAGTTAAAGACAGGTAATACTTTTCACCGGTAACCGTATTTTTTCCCAGCAGTGCCCGCCCATCCATTTCTTTGTGGATTTCTTCAATCATTTCGCTTTTACCGCCGCCTGAGGCTCCTTCATGCATAATTACAACTTCATTGTCATAGGGGGTGATTACCTTCACGGTTGATGCATGGGCAGTAACCCAGCCTTCCTCCTCCCCGATATTCAAAAGTACCCCATAGATCCCTTTTTTAGCACTTGGCCCCGGATATAAGTTATAGGAAAACACCTCATGAATACCCTGCAACCGGTTATGGACCACAATCTGTTTTCCCTGAAAATGTGTATGACGGAAGGGAGGCGCTAAAAATATGATTGCCTTGGGGTTAAACAGACCTTCTATTTCATCGATATTCAAAAAACCTTGCAGGTCAGCAAGTCCGCCTGCAAAAAAGCCCGCATTCAAGGGTGCAATTAAAACAGAATCATAGCCATATTCCAGCCCACCTGATTTAAAAGGCATGCATATCAATTCCTGTTCCTTAAGCCATGAGAAGGTTTGCTCCCTTAAAGATTTAAAATCACTTTGGTAGACATCTTGATATCTGGGTTTATCTGTTGGTCTGTCATCCGCTACCAATAAACAATCCGGGTCTCTCCTTCTCATATAATCATCTTCATAATTTACTACAACGCCATTTTTACACTTTGCTATGCTCGCTTCATGTATCTTTCCTATTCCGGGTACTTCATATTCAATGTTAAAGCTATCCTCCGAATTCCCCATCGCAAGGTCAAAAAGCTCTTCCCTGGTTTTTGGAATAATAACCCCTTTCGAATTATTGAGTACATCAAGGATATACTCCGGTAAGCTTAATTTTTTCAAGTGCTCTTGCATGCTTATTCCTCTCTTTCTTAAATTTTACGGCTATAATTTTATAAAAAAAGCCGATATCCACTTAAAACTTAATTGGATATCGGCTTACTTACAACTTAGTGTATTCCCTACTTTGTCTCGTCTTCCGAAAACTATTTATTTTTTAAATCTTCTTCCAAATTCTTATCAACTGTTATTACGATTATTTTTTCACCGGTTTTTGTACTGATATCTGAATGAGTGCTAATAACCGAAGTACCAACAACATCCGCTAGTAATGTCTCTAGAAAACCTCGCCCTCCCTCAAACAGGGATGTTCGAACTTTTTTTAACAATTCAATACCTTGCGGATTATCCGTCAGTTTTTGTTCCGATGGACTTAAGAAACCGATTAGCCGAATAAGTATCATATCGCCTAAAATATAAGTCTTAATATTCTTCGGTCCCCTGCCCATATATTCAACTTCAAACTTGCTGATTATTTCACTTATTTTAGCTTCTAATTGCCCCTTTGTCACTTAAACACCACCTAATTCATTGATTATATAGGATGTTCTACCTATTGTCAAGGCATCTTTTTAAATGAATTACTTTGTTGTAGCATGATCGTAGCATGATAACGGGAAATGTTACTGACTTCATCTATTTATGATTTTGTTAAAACATCCCTATTCCCAAACCCCCAAAATCCTATCCCAGTCAGTATGGCTGAAATACAAAGAAGAAAAAACAGCGGAACCAACGGCAGCTTTGTAACATCAATGGTATAATGGGTATACGCGAAGGGCGAGATCTGCATTAATGACCAATCAATCATCTGTCCTTCCCATGCGAACTCCAGCATAACAGAGGATAGCCAGACTCCCCACCCAAGTACTGTTATTTTAGGCCATAATCCATACAAAAGCGCCGTTGTACCCAGCAATATAAATACCGGAGGGAGTTTTGAAATGCTCATAGCCAGAACAGCCCAGAATCCACTGCTTACATCTCCTGCCGCAAGTCCATAGGACAAACCTCCCACAATCCCCATAACCAGCAGCAATGCAGCAGAACATGCAGCGGCTACAATTAAGTGACTGCCCATCCAGCGGATTCGGCTGACCTGCTTATCTAACAGCATTTCTACTCTACCCTCGCTTTCTTCTTTCTTCATACGTAACACAGCGGTCATGGCATAAGCAGCCACAAAAAGTGACATCAGATAGATGCTGACACTAATGAATACATATCCTAGGCCCATCTCCTCTGACCAGCTTGTGCCACCCAGACTTGACAGCCAGTTGCTCATGCCCCCATCCTTAGATAAGCTGGGCGAGATGGCCGCAAACGCAGCAATATACAGCACGATTCCCACCATCCAGCCAATAAAGTTTTTTTGGTGCAGTCTCCAAGCTAAGGCTAGAGGACTGGAAAAGCAGGGACTTGCTTCCGGTAATCCTGGAGAGGATGAAAGAACACCGGCGCCCAGGTCTCTGCGGGCGGAAAGTTTATAGGCAATAATGGTAGGTACAGCAGCAAATACCGCACAATACAGCAGACCCCAGCTATAGTTACCTGCAAAGGGGCTAGTCACCCGCTGCCATGCCATTGGAGTTATCCATCGCAATAAGGTATATCCCCCACCAAAGTTGTTCAGAATCGCCATTACCAAGCCCAGACCCAGTGCTGCAATACCAAGGCTTCTTGCCGTTGAGCTGTTTTCCCGGAGCTGGACACCTAAAGCACCGATTCCAGCATAAAAGCACCCAATCGTTGACAGAGTTGCCCCAAAAATAAAAGCTCCACCTGCAGCACCTCCAAGGGCAATAATGCTTAAAGCAATTAGTATTCCCGCTATCAGGTTTCCGATCGTCGTCAGAATAAGTGCAGCAGTTAGATTGGTATGACGTCCTATTGGATAAGCTCTGATCAGCTCACTACGGCCTGTTTCTTCATCTGTACGGGTATGCCGGATCACCATAAGCAGGCTGCCAATTCCTAATACCAGCGCCATCTGTGAAATACCTCTCCATACAATAGCTCCAGAAAGATCAATCGATATGGCTGGACCAAGTAGGGCAGAAATCAATGGATCCTGATTGAATTCACTCAGGACAAAACCAAGATCCTGGCCGCCTATAGCAGTGAAGGTTACTGCTGTTACAAAAACCAGCGTCACAGAAAAGAAGATCCAGAGGGGCAATAAAAATCGGTCCCGACGCAAAAATAACCTAATAATAGCTCCGGTACCTACAAATTCGTTGGTTTTCATCTCTGTACTCCTCCCTTCCCATCAATATCATCACCATAATGCCGCATAAAGAGTTCCTCCAGGCTAGGAGGTTCAGCCGTCAAGGATTTAATCCCAAGCGGCAGCAATACCTCCATTACCTTCGTTATTTCATTAGAATCCACAGAAAAGCTATACTTCAATCCATCTCTGGATACATCGTGAACTCCAGTTAGCTTTTCCAGCCCTATAGCAGAGCTGCCGGTTTCTACCCTAACCGTTGTACGGGTAAGGTGACGTAAGCTCTCTAAGGTTCCTGCTTCTACGATTTGCCCTTGCCGGATAATACTGACCCTGTCACAAAGGGTTTCTACCTCTGATAGGATGTGGCTTGACAGAAGCACCGTTTTTCCGGCCTTTTTTACTTCCGCCACACATTCCTGAAAAATCATCTCCATCAACGGATCAAGCCCTGACGTAGGTTCATCTAAAATATACAATTCCGCTTCACAGGAAAACGCCGCTACCAGTGCCACCTTCTGGCGGTTTCCTTTAGAATAAGTTCTGCTCTTCTTAGTTGCATCCAATTGGAAACGCTCTATGAGTTGATTTCTTTTAGAAACATTGAGCCCTCCATGCAGCCGTCCAAGAAGATCAATGATTTCTCCTCCTGATAGGTCTGGCCACAGGGTAACATCACCAGGAACATAGACTAATCTACGGTGTAGCTCCACAGCATCCTGCCACGGATCTTTACCAAACAATGTTATCTCACCGGCTGTTTTTCGTAAAATTCCCAGCAGGATACGGATTGTAGTGGATTTTCCGGCACCATTGGGACCAATAAAACCGTGTACCTCCCCTTTTTTTACCGCAAGATTAACTCCTTTCAAAGCCTGAGACTTTCCAAATGACTTGGTCAGATTTTGAATATGGATTATATTCATGTATCCTCCTCCTTATTTTAGATGTTTTATAATATTTTGATATATAACTCTATATTTATATTATACGGATAAACAATCTTTGTCAACAAGTTTTATATATTTTATATTGACCTATTATAAAACTTTTAGTATGATTAGATTGAGGTGAAAATACATGAATGGATATGAACGTCGGTCAAATCTAAAAAAAGACAAAATACGTGCGGCAGCTTTAGATCTTTTTTGTACCTATGGTACAGATAAAACCAGTATTAATGAGATTGCCCAAAGAGCAGGAGTTGCACCTGCAAGTATTTATAATTATTTTGGAAGCAAGGAAGGTCTAATTAAAGATACCGTCATAAATCTTCTTGAAAATAGCTGGAGGGAAAGAAAAGAACTATGGGAAACTGATTTACCTTTTCCTGAATTGCTGAAACGTACCATGTCAATAAAAGATGATTTTCTTGATCAAACTAATATAGAGATTTTAAAAATATTTGATACTGACCCTGAGATCAAGAAGATGATAGATGACTTTTATAAAACCAGATATCCTCATATAATCGGTCTATTTATTGAAAAAGGACGCAGAGAAGGATATATACGGAGAGAGATTTCCATTGAAGCTGCCATGCTTTATTTAAGAATGTACCTAAATCTGGCTAAGGAGCACGAAATGCTGAAGAATGGAAGCAAGGATTTATTGAAAGAATTATTTGATTTAATGTTATATGGATTAGCTGGACAACCCATCACGGATAAATAGATAGGCTGTCCACCCTTTTGTCATTGTTCTACCCCTTCCGGCTTTTACCCTGCTTTGAAAATTTCCAAAAGCTCCTCTTCTCCTTCAAAGTACCATCTGCGGTCATCCGATACTTTTTATCAGGGGAGGTACCTGTTTGCTTAGAAACAGACTGCCTTGAGTTTGCAGACGCTGAAGCCTTCTCTGGAGCCCCGGCGGATTTGTGTGAGGTTTTATGGGCTGGGTTACGCCCCGGTGTTTCAGGTTGTGGTTTACTTCTCCTTGGCTGCGTGGTTTTTGGCGCCGGAAAATTATTTACTAATGGGTAAGGATGGTCCTTCACCTCGTTTAACCGCTTCCTGGTCAGCTTTTCTATATCCGCAAGCTGTTCCTTCTCATCAAAATCACAGAAGGAAATCGCTACACCGCCAAGGCCAGCCCGTCCGGTCCGTCCAATACGGTGTACGTAAGTTTCAGGTACATTTGGCAGATCATAATTAATAACATGGGATAATTCATCGATGTCAATTCCTCTTGCGGCGATATCCGTTGCAATCAGGATCCGCAACTTCTTATTTTTAAAATTGTTTAAAGCGCTTTGGCGTGCTCCTTGGGATTTATCACCATGGATTGCCTGGGCTGGCACATTCTCCTTTGACAATTGCCGGACAATCCGGTCGGCTCCATGCTTGGTACGGGTAAATACCAGGGCTGATACTATGGTTTTATCCTTTAGCAGGTGCACCAATAAATCCTTCTTATTATTTTTATCCACATAGTATACATACTGCTCTATGGTATCCACGGTGGATGATACCGGTGTAATTTCTATTTTTGCAGGATTCTTGAGCATCTTATTTGCCAGCTTCTCGACGTCAGCCGGCATGGTAGCTGAAAAAAGCAAGGTTTGCTTATTTGCCGGTGTCTTGGCTATAATTTTATTGATATCATTAATAAATCCCATATCCAGCATCCGGTCAGCTTCATCTAATATAAATATTTTCAAAAAGCTTAAATCGACCCGTTTCTGATTGATTAAGTCATTCAATCTGCCTGGCGTCGCAACAAGTATATCCACACCTTGCTGTAAATTCTCCTCCTGTGGTTTCTGTGATACACCGCCAAAGATTACACAGGCTCTTAATTTTGTATATTTGCCATAGGTACAAAAGCTCTCATAGATCTGGAGAGCGAGCTCCCTGGTTGGTGTTACAATTAAAGCACGTATTTTCCGTTCCGAATTGCCGGGGGCTTTATCTTCACTGAGCAGCTGCAGCGTTGGTATTGCAAAGGCAGCTGTCTTTCCGGTACCGGTCTGCGCACATCCGATTAAATCGCTGCCGCTTAAAATACAAGGGATTGCTTTTTCCTGTATTGGTGTCGGAACTGTATAATTTTCTTTCTCTAAAGCCTTTATGATAGCAGGCATTACCTTTAATTCTTTAAATTGCATCTTTTCTCCTTGCTTGTTATATTATTTTATATCTAATTGCCAAACTCCTCAAAAAATTTTACACATATCGGGCTTCACATTCCTTGTAACTATGTCGGCCACCTCTTCATAATACTGTATTTTTTAAATTTTATCCACTGCCTTCGTCACCTTCAACCGCTTGCCGCAGATCATTGTATTTTTCATCGCTTCCAGTACCAATGGGCCTTTACCGTTTAGTATTTCTATATAGGTGAGGGTATCCTGCATGGTTATTATTCCGATGTCCTCCGCCTTGACACCTTCCAGATTGGATATGACCCCGACAAAATTGGTTGCCCTGAGCTTCTTTTTCTTTCCAGCATTGAAGCGTAATTTCATTATTTCCTTGTTTAATTGGTCACTTTTCATTTTTTTAATCTGAGGAGCCGCATTCATTTTTTCATCAAAGGAGGGTTTCCGGATGGCCACTTCCTCTTTTGTAGGTTTTGTTATTTCCTGAATTTTAAACCCGACCAGCTCTTCGATATCATGCAAATACCTGGTTTGCGTCGGAGCCACAAAGGAGATGGCTGTGCCTTTTTGCCCTGCACGCCCTGTTCTGCCTGTACGGTGGACATAGTTTTCCTCATCCAAGGGAATGTCATAGTTAATAACCAGGGAAACATTCTCTATATCTATCCCTCTTGCCGCCACATCTGTGGCTATCAGATAGCGGTATTCTCCCCTTTTAAAGCGTAGCATTGCAGATAACCGGTCGCCCTGTTCCATGTCGCCATGTATTTTATTACAGGGATAGCCTAAACCCTCCAGACGGTCACATACCGTATCCACCCGGTCCTTGGTACTGCAAAAGACGATACAGCTATCCGGGTTTTCAATAACCATAACATCGGTAAGCAGCTCAAATTTATCTTCTTCATCCGTAATATAAAGAAAATGACCAATATCCTCTGTCGTGATACCGTCCCCGCTGACATCGATATTGATAGGGTTTTTCATATAATTTGATGATATACTTTTTACTTCACCGGATATGGTGGCAGAAAACAACATTGTCGTCCGTTCCCCTGGCAGCTCTTTTATAATTGCAGCTACCTGTTCCATAAATCCCATGTCCAGCATTCTATCAGCTTCATCAATCACTAAGCAGTTAATCTTACTTAAGGTTAAGGTACCCTTCCTTATGTGGTCCATGACACGCCCTGGCGTACCGACAACTACATGTGTTTTCTGCTTCAGCTCTGCTTTCTCGATAGAAAATTGGTGTCCCCCATAGATTGCTGCCGCCTTTACCCGTTTAAACCTACCTATATTGATAAAATCCTCTTTTACCTGAACAGCAAGCTCCCTTGTCGGAGTCAAAATAAGCGCTTGTGGTTTATTTTCAAGCCATTCAATCAATTCACATATCGGAATTGCATATGCGGCAGTCTTGCCGCTACCCGTCTGTGCTTTGACGATAAGATCATTTTTTTCTAAAGCGGATGGAATGACTTTGTCCTGGACCTCCGTGGGTATATCATACTCCAGCCCATCAAGTGCCTTTATAATATCCTCACTTATTATAAATTTGCGAAAACTTCTAATATCCATATCTAAGCCTCTCATTCCATTCAAAACCTGCATAATAAAAAAGGATTACCTATTTGATCAGTGACATACTAACCCATTTTACATGAGGATACCGTTCAATGCAATAAAAACTATTTTTATTTATATAGTGGAGAAATCGGATTTATGTGACCTCCCTAAAAGCAGGCTTCAAGCGATATGCAAAGAAAATGGTATAAAAAACTACCGTAAATTAGCCACCTGGAGTCTCGTTTCAAGTATTATTAAGCTTAAAAATATTAATGAAATCATTATTCAACAAATACAACATGGTCGGCATTATGATATTGCCGAGGAAGACGAAGATTATATTCGCTTCCAGAAATACATGCAAAGCATAGCGACTTAATAATGGCCATTTATTTCTATGCTCATTTTTAATTTAGATATGAATAACAAATACATTGATTTTAAGCAATTATATAATGTATAATATTACCATATATTTAGTTTGCAACTGTTGTCAAATGTGAATTGAGGGAAGATTCTATGAGAAAATTTAAGTTCTATATTATTGGAGTTGTAATTATTCTGTTAATTATTGTAACTATTTTTTGTTTTAAAATAAAGAATGCTGATATAAAATGGGTAAAAGATTTATCATATGAAGAGAACCAAGTTTATGATATTTCATTTAATCTTTTTAGTCCTTGCCCTACTATACCTGTAAAAATTGGTGATAAAAAAGTTAAATTATTATTTGATTCTGGTAATGGGGTAGGTATAACTTTGACAACGGCTATAGAAAAAGAAATTGATTATGAAATTATTGGGACAACAACCGAATTAAATTCTGATGGTACTTATAGAGGTGACGGAAAATCAATTTTACTAAAAAATATATATGTATTTGATGAAGAATATACCAATATTAAATCATCACTTGTTGATTGGAAGATGTATAGTTCTTTTAAAATAAATGGTACGATTGGTCTTAAGTATTTTGATAATAAAATTGTAACTTTAGATTATAAGAATAAAAAGATTGCTGTAAGTGATAAAGCGTTAGATTATAGCAAGCTAAATAATGATAAATATACTGTAATACCACTTATTAAATCAAATTTAGATAAAGAGCAGGATTTATTGTTTATCGAAGGCGAAGTTAATGGAGAAAAAAGTACGATTTTTTTAGATACTGGGTCAAGTAGATCCTTTTACAATTTTGATGATACACAGGCAGAGATTAAGGTTCAATTAGGTGAGAAAACTTATACATTTAGTAGCAATGAATTCATACATGATGAAATCGGGTTTCAAGATGAATTTAAGTATCCACTAACTCTTGCTATCAATTCGGATTTATTAAAGGCTAATCACTTTGTTATTACTATTGATAAGATTCAAAATAACTTAATAATTGGACAAAATTCCTATATGGCCTTTCAGGAACAGGAATTTACCTTTGGCTCACCGCACTATCTCTATATCTATTTCAGGGATGCGGGCAGCTTTAAGGAGTTGTCCCGTATTCTTTCTGAAAATGTCGGCTATGCCGAATTCTCCAATGGCTGCAGAACAGGCTGTGATTCCCTGGCCTTAGCAGAGTACGCCCTAGAAACCGGAGATTTCGAACATATCGCGGATACTTGGGGTCAGTTGAACGGATTTAATCCCATCCCTTCCACACATCAGGCTGGTACCCAACTGTCGCTTTCTTTCCATTGCGCACAATCGGAGTCAACAGTACCTGCTGGTTTTCTAAGACCTTATCGTCCTTATCTTCATCAGCAATATACTGAATCAGTGCCAGCATATCTTTATCCTTACAATTGGGATTTAGCAGCTTCTCCAGTCCGCCAACTGACTGCTTCACACTGGTATATTCCCCTTTGCTCAGGCCTTTTTCCTTTAAATCAATAAACTGGAACTTTACGCCGCGCTCCTTGAAATATCTCTGTGCTTTTTTCGTGTCAAAGCATTTGTTTGTCCCAAATATCTGTATATTCATTTATTTACCTTCCTTCCTGCTTCCCGTTTTAACCCATTTTACCTGAGGATACGGTTCAATGCAATAAAAACCGCTTTCTTAACTCCCATTTACCATAGGCTTGGTTTTTCTTACAGATTCTTTTATTATGCGTTTGCTATTATGACAGGCATTTGATATCATGTAATTTGTAGGAATATTCAAAACGCCAGCTCCGTAGCAGACGCTTTGGATCATATTAAAAATAGATATTTAAAAAGGTGGAAGCAAGAATGGATCATCAAGAACAAAAACATCAACGTCGTCCCAGATATAAAGGTACCCATCCAAAAGCCTTTAAAGATAAATATAAGGAACTGCAACCGGAGCTATATGCTGATGCTGTGGCAAAGGTTATTCAAAAGGGCAACACTCCTGCCGGTATGCACCGTTCCATTTGCGTTAAGGAAATATTAGACTTCTTACAAATCACCCCTGGACAAACTGGATTAGATGCAACCCTGGGCTATGGCGGCCATACTTTAGAGATGCTTAAATGCTTAGATTCAAGGGGGCACTTGTATGCTACTGATGTAGATTCTATCGAATTACCTCGGACAAGGGAGCGTTTAGAGCGCTTAGGCTATGGCCCGGAGATTTTAACAGTCAGGCAAACCAACTTTTCCAATATAGATCAAATCACTTCCGAATCGGGATCCTTGAATTTTATATTGGCAGATTTAGGTGTCTCTTCCATGCAAATAGACAATCCTGAAAGGGGCTTTTCTTTTAAGACAGAGGGACCATTGGACTTAAGGCTGAATCCTTCGAAAGGCATCTCTGCAGCGGACCGCCTTAAAACCATTTCACAAGATGAATTACGCGGTATGCTGTTAGAAAACGCTGACGAGCCACACTCCGCAGAAATCGCCCGCGCCATTATTTCGGCAATAAAAAAGGGAACAGACATTGTAACGACGACCCAGCTCCAGCAAATTATCAAAGATGCCCTGACATTCATTCCAGAAAAAGATAGAAACGATGAAATCAAAAAATCCTGTCAGAGATGCTTTCAAGCGTTACGGATTGATGTCAATAACGAATTTGAAGCGTTATATGAATTTTTAGAAAAACTCCCTGCTGCCCTGGCTGAGGGCGGGCGTGTTGCCATCCTTACGTTTCATTCCGGAGAAGACCGTCTCGTTAAAAAATCCTTCAAACGCTTTTATCGTGAAGGTATCTATAGAGAAATAGCTCCCGAGGCTATTCGGCCGTCAGCCGCCGAATGTAATTCCAATAGCCGTGCCCGATGTGCAAAATTACGTTGGGCTATAAAAGCTTAATAGGAAAGGGACGCAGGCGAAAGTGGCTGTTGCAAATTCATTTTGGGACAGCCACTTTGAATTTAGTTTCAATATATAAATGGTGTCTTAAAGCAATTCCTAGCATCCACGGTTGAAAATATTAGTGCACAGGCCAGCTTCACCTTTAATTTGGTTTGAAGAAAGGATGTTTGAGTATTTGTTGATGTAGGATTCTTTATTCTCTGCTATTTTGCGAAGAATACTTAAAAATTTGTCTATTTCTTTGTAGTTATTATAAAAACCAAAGCTAGCCCTTACCATGCCGGGAAACAGCGCATCATCACCCTCAAAGAAGTGCTTCATATCCTCCTCACTAAGACCCAGCAGCCTTTCACAATATGGATGTGTACAGAAAAATCCGTTTCTGACCGCGATTCCAGCCTCGTCAGAAAGTATGGAAGGTAAAAGATGATGATATACGCCTTCAAGATTAAAAGGGATCACACTTATTGTATCATCCTTAAAAGGATCACTGTACAATTTGATACCGGGTATATCTTTCATATGGCTTATTGCATAATCATATAATGTCTTTTCAAGCTTATAGATATTATCCATCCCTACTGATTGAAGGGTTTTTACCGCTGCTGTCAGGGCAACTACCCCCATAGCGTTGGGCGTCCCCGCTTCGTCCTTACCCGCAGGCTCATCCCATTCGACATGCTTTTGGGTCACAAGACTTATGGCACCTCCCCCTTGAATAAACGGCTCGCCCTTCATGAAGTCTTTTTTGGGTCCTATAAGAGCGCCGGCACCAAACGGTGCATACATCTTATGAGCGGAAAAAACGAGATAATCGATATGCTCCGGGGTATCATAGCTCTTCATATCAACAGAGGTATGGGGTACCATCTGAGCACCGTCCACAAGGATCTTTGCACCATATTTATGCGCAAGCGCAGCTATTTTGTGTATTGGATTCAAGTATCCGGTTACATTAGAAGCTCCTGTAACACTGACCAATTTAACGCTGCCCCGGTACCTTATAAGCTTATCCTCCAAATCCTCAATGGATAATCTGCCAAGCCTGTCGATTTCTACATAATCGACCTTGAACTTATTTCTCCACGGAAGGTCATTGGCAGCGTGTTCCATAAATGTCGAAAGAACCACCGTCTGTTGCTTTTTCTGCTGGCTTAAAACGAAAGAAAGAATATTAATAGATTCAGTGGCATTTTTCGTAAATATAACGATATCTCTTTCTTTATCAGAATTAACAAAGCTTTGGACGACAGCTCTTCCTTGTTCATAAATATCCGATGATACCTTTGATTTATACCCTCCTCCCCTGTGTACGGAGGAGTACCACGGTGCAAAATTGTTTATCTCCCTAAGAACGGAATGTAATACCGGAGTAGTGGCAGCATTATCAAAATTTATTGCGGCTACATATTTCCCATCCGATAAGGGAACTTTTTGTTCAACACCTATAATTAGATTTCGTAGGTCATTGTTTGATGGATCATGTCTCATATGCTATCCCCTTTGTAAGATACAATATAATGTATGCATTCAACTAAGTAAGGGTTAACAGGATGATTGTCATTACATCCATTCTCGTACCGCTGCATATCAAGACCAAATGAACGGGCAAGTCAATTGGTTTTAACCGGAGGTAGGGGCAACTTTCACGATTTTTGAGACCACATTGCTCTGATCCAAAATGAAAATAATGGCCTCAAGACTGCCCCAATAATCCGTACCCTGATAAGAATCGTCAAAAATATTATGGTTATCCACATAGAGGAAAGTATCCGCCAGGTCTATACCCTGCAAAACGAGGTCAAGCGACCGTAAATTCATTGACGTTATTTTGCTGATATTATACTCCTGGAGGCCGTATTTTTGGTAAGCCTCCACTACATTCTTTTTGCTTGAACCAACAGAAATACCTTTACTCGTGACATAATTTGCGTTTTTGTATACTATTTGTGAAGCAGTCCAATCGCCGGACGGATATTGTAATTCAAATGTGTCAAAGTCGCGATAATAGGCGATACGAAACGGCCCATTCGCGTTTTCTCCGCTCGCATAAACAAATAGGGTATCTTCGGCGTTATCATTGGAGGGGTATATATAACTCATTGTCAAAAAATCCTCCGGATATACAACCGTACCGGCTTCACGGCCTTGCAGGCTAAAATGGATACCGGTATATA
>JARKQP010000709.1 GCA_029974875.1 Mobilitalea sp. | reverse complement strand
GTTATGTATCAATCCTTATGCATGTATTCTGCGGAAAATTACACCACTTTATAAAAGCAGCTGCCTCTGTCCTACAGCTATATTGTATTTCAATGATAAAAGCCGGGGAAACTCCCCAGCTTTTCTCATTTATTTGTAGGCTTTAGCCTCAGGGCAACCACCTTTTTTAGGGATGGTGCTGATTTCATATTACCGGAACAACCATGTCCCGGTTCCCAGGCCTATCTTTTTGCCACGATTTCTCCCGCCTTTTTATAGATACCGGCTTCCGCCACATAGCCTCTCACACTGGAAAGCGGATAGATATTCGCATTGCGTCCGATGACCGTACCTGGATTCAACACACTGTTGCAGCCGACCTCCACATAATCCCCTAAGACCGCCCCGAACTTCTTCAGCCCTGTTTCTATTTTCAGCTCACCGGAGTTTACGATTACCAGGGATTTGTCTGATTTTACATTGGAGGTAATTGATCCTGCTCCCATATGCGCTTTGTACCCCAGAATGGAGTCACCGACATAATTATAATGGGGCACCTGTACCTTGTTAAACAGGATGACATTTTTCAGCTCCGTCGAATTTCCTACCACTGCACCTTCCCCGACGATGGCGCTGCCCCTGATGAAAGCACAATGTCTGACCTCAGCATCCTTACCGATAATTGCCGGACCGCTGATGGAAGCCGATGGCGCTACCTTAGCTGACTTTGCAATCCAGATATCCTCCCCTATTTTGTTATATTCCTCAGAAGAAAGAGTGCTGCCAATCCGGAGAATTTCACCCTTAATCCTGCTAAGAACCTCCCAGGGGTAGGTACAGCCATCAAAAATACCTGCGGCAATTGTTTCCTTTAAGTCAAACAGTGATTTAATCATTAAATGTTCTGACATACTCATTCCTCCGTCCAATTATATTTTTCTATTGAAGCACATATATTCATAAATATAAGTTCTCAGAAGTTGTATTTTAACCTCTGATAAAAGGCGCTGCCTTTCCACCGTGCAAAGTATGCCCTGGGGCGCACTGATTGTAGAAATCTGTCTTTTGTTCCTATAATCTATTTTATTCCACCGTCACCGATTTTGCAAGGTTTCTTGGCTTATCTACATCAAGTCCTTTACCAACTGCCACATAGTAGGAAAGCAGCTGCAGCGGAACAACGGACAAGGAGGTTGCAAAATGCCGGTCCGTTCTTGGGATCTGGATTACCATCTCAGATAACTTGGCTGCTTCCTCATTTCCCTCGTTGGTAATCGTGAGAACCTTAGCCCCCCTTGACTGGACCTCCACCATATTGCTGATGGTCTTCTTATATAATCCCTCCTGGGTAAGCAGTGCAGCGACCAGGGTTCCCTCTTCAATCAAGGCAATCGGCCCATGCTTTAACTCTCCCGCCGGGTAAGCCTCGGAATGGATATAGGATATTTCCTTCAGCTTTAGGGAGCCCTCCAGGGCCGTGGTATAGTCGACACCCCTTCCAATGAAAAAGCTGTCCTTCACTGCCACATAATGGGAAGCAATGTATTGGATTTTAGATATCGAGTTATCCAGAATGCTTTGGATCTGATCCGGCAGCCTCCGTAAATCCTCCAGCATCCCGTCAAATTCCTCCTTGCCGATGGTTCCGCGGACCTTTGCAAAATGCATTGCTAACAGGTAAATGGCCGCCAGCTGTGTCGAATATGCCTTCGTTGTGGCAACTGCAATCTCAGGCCCTGCCCAGGTATACATTACATTGTCCGCTTCCCTTGCAATGGAGCTTCCTACGACATTGATGATACCCAGCACCTTCACGCCCTTCCCCCTTGCCTCCCTAAGGGCCGCAAGGGAATCCGCTGTTTCACCGGATTGGCTTATGATGATAGTCAAGGTTCCTTCCTCTAAGATCGGATTCCGGTAACGGAATTCCGAGGCCAGATCCACCTCTACCGGAATTCTTGCCAGGTCTTCAATCACATATTTGCCGGTCATGCCTGTATGGTATGCAGAGCCGCAGGCAACAATAAAGATTTTCTTCAGCTTCTTAATGTCTTCCTCGCCCATATTCAACTCGTCAATGACAATGCCATTATCCCGGATCCTCGGGCTTATGGTATCACGGACTGCCTTTGGCTGTTCGTGGATTTCCTTTAGCATAAAGTGCTCATAGCCGCCTTTTTCAGCGGCCGATATATCCCACTGGACCGTCTTCATTTCCTTTTCAATCGGCTCCAGGTCCGAATTATAGAATTGCACCTCATCCCTTGTAAGGCGGACAATCTCACCATTTTCCAGATAATATACGTCCCTGGTCTGCTTTAAGATAGCCGGTACATCGGAAGCGATATATTTTCCTTTTCCGGAAATACCTACGATCAAGGGACTGTCCTTACGCACTGCAAACAGCTCCTCCGGACGGTCCTTAAATACAACACCCAGGGCATAGGAGCCATCCAGCTTCGTCATGACCTTGGCGATTGCTGCAAGGGCATCCCCCTTGTAATAGGAGTCAAGAAGCTGTACGACCACCTCCGTATCTGTCTGGCTCTGGAACTCATACCCTTTCTCCTCCAAACGGTTCTTAATCTTTAAATAGTTCTCAATGATTCCGTTATGGACAACAGCGATAGATGAGTTCGCATTGATATGGGGATGGGAATTCGTATCCGAGGGTGCTCCATGGGTTGCCCACCTGGTGTGTCCGATGCCAAGGGTCCCCTTCATCACGCTTCCACCCTCTGTTAAATCACTTAGAGCCTTTAACCTGCCCTTGCATTTTGATATCTCAATATCAGAGCCATCGTGAATGGCTAAGCCTGCGGAATCATAACCCCTGTATTCCAGCTTCGAAAGTCCCTCCAATAAAATCGGTGCTGCCTGTTCCTTTCCTATATAACCAACTATTCCACACATAATAGTACCTCCATCTGCCGCCTGGCGGCATAGCAAATAATTTTAAAAGCTGCCAAAAACACTAATCTGACACTCTTTTTCCAATGCAAAGGAATAAAATATTGTTTCTATTATACATTTTATCCCTTCTTTACGCACTTTAATAAGGCTCCTATAAGCCCTTTTTCAAGCCCTGCGTATTCTACACTGAAAAAAGCATGAATTCTCAAAGCAATGCATCCCATAAATTTATGGGAAGGATTGCCCCTAATTCAATCTATCGCTTAGCTATGACGCCTTTGTAATATAGTTGCCTATAGTTTTTTCGTCATATCACGTGTCTAAGTACACGAGAGAGCATCCGCCGAATCCTTCGATAACTCCCTACCTCGTTAACCTCCAAACTACAAAGCCGATTGTAATTGGCTTTTACCCAATGGAGGTGCATGGCGCTAATTTTTGAAAGCAGGCTCGCTTACTGCCTCTGCTTCCAGGACATTTCTGTCAGACAGGTCTTGGGTTGACCTTGTGTATGGGTTACATTTCATTCTACTTTTATTCTATGTACTTCACCTCCCAATGTTACTATCAGCCACAGGACCGGAACAATTTGTCCTAAGGGCAGTTTACCCTAAGATAAACTGCCCTTATACCAAGGCTACAGACATGTTATCATACCCATTTACAATAGTCAACCCGAAGATGGCAGGCCGGGCTGCGCCATAACCAGCAGCGCCGCATCCTTGTAAGTTCTGGTGAAAGCAAATATATCCTCATATCACCCTTTTTCCACCCCAATTACCATATTTTTAAGGTACCTATTATAACTATTAATGCTTATCCTAATTTTTTTTACCTTCCTTCAAAAAAAGCAGCACCAGGATGGCCGCAATTGATACAATACCGGAAATCCTAAACATAAATGGCAGGGAGCTCTGGACCTCAGGTATAATCTGCATTACAATTCCGGTAAAGGCAATGCCAAGCATGGCACCAACAATGGTTCCTAATTGTATTCCCCCTGTACCCAGTGCAGTCTTGTCCCGGGGAAGGCCGTTTTGCACAGCAACCTGAAAAACAAATCCGATAACCGGGGACGCTACTCCTATAATCCCTGCCACAACAAAAAGAATCGTAATGTTGGTTGACGGAGTTAACATAGATAAGATAAATGCAGGAACTGTCAGGCATAAAAGGCTCACAGAAGTAAGGCACTTAATCTTTCCGGTCTTTGCTACAATCTGGCCTGCAACAGGAGCGATAACCATGGATACCACTGCCATTACAGACATGACTGTTCCCGAGAGCATGGCTGTCTGCCCCATCACTGCCTGTATATATGTAGGCAAATATGTAGCTATAATCATAGAGGCAAGTGTCGATAATAATCCACACAGGATACCGACCATGAATACATTATACCGGAACATATCTAAGGGAAGGATCGGGGATGCCGCCCTCTTTTCAATTATAATAAAGAAAACAAACAAAATAATACTTGTAACAAGCAAAGCCGCCGTAGTTAAGCCAGCCCATGGGAAAAGGCTTCCTCCTGTGATACATATCCCTAAAATGAGCACCAAGGCCAAACCAAAAAACAGGCTGCCCAGATAATCAAAGGAAACTCCCTGTCCGTCAGATGCAGGTATCCTAGGAAGCGCTATGAATACCATAATAAGGCCTAGTACCCCAATGGGGATATCAATCAGAAAAATCCCCCTCCAGTCATAAAAATCAACCATCAGCCCGGCAAGCAGCGGTCCCAGGCTGCTTCCCGCGGCAGTAATGATACTGTATCCGCTGAGCCACTTTGCCCTTTCCGAAGGAGGAAAGATATCGCCAATCAGGGTAAGGCCGGTAGCAAAGATAAAGGCTCCGCCCAGCCCCTGCAAAGCCCGTCCCATCACAAGGGTAACCAGGGAATGGCAAAAGAACATCATTACCAAAGAAATTATATTAACCAAAGCCCCAAGATAGAAAAGCCTTCCCTTTCCTATCTTGTTCCCCAGGTTTGCCGCTATGGGCGTAAATATCGCTACCATTAAGATATTCGCCGTAAAGAGAAGCCCGACAGCACTGGATGTGACATGCTTAAGATCTTTGACCATTGTCACTAATGTTGTCCCAAATGCTGTCCCAATAAAGTTGGAACTAAACATGCATATAAAGATTCCCACCGCAACAACAATCCGCAGATTCTGCTTTACTTGAATATTAACCGTTTCTGCCTGAGTATTCATATAATGCCTTTCTATGTGTTTTTTAAAATTGATTTTATAAATCCGGCCAGGCCGACCTCATATTTGCCGACTATAAGGATACCTCTTACTTAAATACAGCAAAGGACTGTCCTTTCATAATTAGTCCATCCTCACAGGATATATCCCCGACTTCAAAAATCTTTGTCCCGCTAATCTTAACCGGAACAGTAACTTCACGCTCCGACGGATTCACGGCAACATATAGCTTTCCACGGCGGTAAACAAAAGGATATCCCTCATTTTCCGCCCAGACCACATCAAATTCACCAGCCGCCTGTAAATCAGGTTCCTTGTGCCGGAGCTCAACCAGACTTCGGACAAATTGAAGAAGGGAATTGCTTTCTTTCTCCATCTGTTCTACCGTTGGCGCATTCCCCCTGCTGTCTACGGGTAAATATAATTCTTCTTTTGAAGCAGCCGAAAATCCCAGGTTTTTTCCCTTTGACCACTGCATGGGTGTACGGGAGCCTGTACGGAAATAACCGCCCTCCTTACTGGCTAGTTCATAATACTGCATTCCAATCTC
>JARKQP010000949.1 GCA_029974875.1 Mobilitalea sp. | reverse complement strand
CTGCTGCCATTTGCCACATAAAATGCCTCCTCAAGCTTATTCCAGTAAATGGATTCCCCTGTAAACCGGGTCCAGAACTTGGCCTTTGTGGCGATCATTTTATCTTTAAATGCTTCCAGGTTAGGTGTGTAATTCAGCTGGGATTCTGCGATATCCCCGCTTATCTTTGCCGGGTCTGTTTCCTTGCGTTTTCCTTTTTCGATCATATAATATGCATACAGCTTAACCCTGGCAGGCTGCTTCATGACAAAGTTATGTATGAAATTGATCTTTTCATCCGCTGTTTTTTTACTCCGGATAATTCCTGACTTTACGGAATTTCGCAGCATCCATCTGGAAATTTCCTGCATCCCCTGCATCGCCCCGCTGTCGATTCCCTTGGATAAATTGTCGGCAGCAGCTTCCATCATACGTATCCCCAGATCACTTTGCTTAAAACGTCCCCTTAATTTCTCCTCAACCGTCTTCGGTTGCTTTTCGGATACATTGACAACCTGTACTCCACTGGTATCAGTGCTGGAATCCGTACTGGACGCTGCGCTGGGGTCGGTACCGGAACCGGTGCCCCCGCCTGTGCCGGCAGCAGCGCCGGGAGCCGTACCGCTTCCAGCAGCCGGCTGGCCTGCTCCGGCCTGGGTTGGTCTGGGATGCTCCTTACGGTATGCCAGATATGCTTCCTTCATCACAACGATGCTTCTATCCTCATCCTGGACGCCCGGATTCTGTGCCATATATAGGTCAATGACATCCTCATAGGCTTCAAAAAACCGGACTTCCCAATCCTTATTCTCCCCCAGGCCTTCATAGACATTCTTGCTTCTGCCCTTCGTCTTCTCATAGGTCGTTGCTGCCCTCTTCATCTTCTCTTTCGTATCACTGTTAGTCCAATTAGCCACGCTTTATCCCTCCTCCATTTTGCTGCATCGCAGCACGATACAATATACAGCAGTTGCCACTCCAACGATTACTATGAAGAATCCCATACTAATGCTATTTGATGTCTTCAAACAGATATCCAAGGCTGCCCAGCTTCTCCTTTGTCAGGATCAGGTTATTCTTAAACATTTCCCTCTTGATTGACACCAGGATATCTATTAAGGAAATTGCTTCCCCCTTCTCCGCCGCCAGATAGGCCGAGGAAATCACTACATTCTTGATTACCGCACCGGTAAACTGGAATTGCCTTGCCAGCACCCTCAAATCCACATCCTCGGATAAAGGCGCTTCCTGGGGAATCACGGATTTCCAGATCTCATAGCGGACCTCCTCCCCCGGCTCCCGGAACAGGATATAGTATTTAAACCTCCTGATAAATGCCGCATCAATGGCGGTCATATTATTGGTCGCCAGGATTGAGATACCGCTGTATTCCTCCACGCATTGCAGCAGAAGGGAAGATTCAATATTGGCAAAACGGTCATTTGAGGAGGAAGCCTCAAGACGCTTGTTAAATATGGCGTCCGCTTCATCAAAGAACAGGATGCTGTTGCTCTTTTTCGCCTGGTCAAAAATATGCCTGATATTTTTCTCCGTCTCCCCGACGTATTTGTCGATGACCTGGGACAAATCTATCTTATATAGCTCCATCTTAAGCTCATTGGCAATGACCTGTGCCGCCATGGTTTTACCGGTTCCCGGCGGTCCGGAGAACAGCACCGTAATCCCGGCCCCATAGGGGATTACCTTTGAAAAATTCCATTCATTCATAACGATGTGCTTATTCCTGATGCAATTGCATAGATCCCGGAGCACCGTCTTATCACTGTCCGGAAGCTTTAAATCCTCCCAGAGGAAATCCGAGTTCACCTTCCGGCTCTTCGTTGCCAGCTTATGGTCCAGCTGGGCATAACAGGCCTGGTACAAGGTTTTTTCCTGCAGCGGTGCTCCTCTCTCCGATAACAGGGAGGCCTGGCGTATTGCCCCGATGATCTGGCCTGGCGTAATCAGGAAGGTATTTGCCACCTCCTCCAGGTTAAGCCCCTCCTCCAGCCGGCAGTCCCTGGTATAATACCTCCAAAGCTCGATCCTCTCCAGCTCTGTCAGCGCCCTAAGCAGGACAATGTATAGACCTTCCAGCCCCGATGTGTACCCTTCCCCGTCCATCAGAAGGAAAACCGGCCGGACCACATCCTTTAAATTAGCCTCAATAAAGGAAAGCATCTGCTCCAGCTCCTCCCTGGCCATCACCTCTACGCCCGTGACCGCAAGGGGATAGGAATGGATAAAGGCTTCCCTCCCGGCAAACCGGAGTGCTGTAAGAACCGCGTCCATATCCGTAGGGCCGGATCCATAGAATCCCTTCACATCAAAATATACGACATCTGGCTTCCTTTCCTGGCCAGCCTGAAATACTTCCCATGGGTCATCCCGACCCCTACCATAAACCTTCGGGCACGATTTTGCATAATGCCGCACCAGGTGCTTCTTTCCCGACCCTCTTTCCCCACAGAGGACAAAGATCGGCAGCTCCTCTTCCTGGTCAAATCTCAGGAGCTTTTTTAGCTCCTCTTCCCTATGATACAGGGGATCCAGGGCTTCTTTCGCCTCCCTGACCGTAACTCCCCTGGTATAATACCTCGTCTTTCCAAAAATCAAATCCGCCAGGCGCTCATCACATACCAGCCTCCCAAAGACAAGATTCTCCGCCTCCGCCAGCTCCGGGAATAAAAGCTGGAGCTTTAGGGCATGCCCATACACCAATTGGTTGACCTGCAGCTCCGAAGCCTCTTCCCGGCAATACAGCCTAGCACAAAGCTCAAGGGTCGGATGCTTCGCCCCCGGATCCCTCTCCAGAAAACAAAATACACGTTCAAAGCCCTTGCTCAGAGTTCCAAGAAGCGCTAAGGGAATCACAATATCCCCGAATTCCCCCAGCTCCATCCGCTCCCTTATCCCATCAACAGGAAACCATTGCCCAGAGATCTGTGACAGCTCCCTCCTGGAAAGGATCCTCCCATACCAGTCACCGACCTCCTGATCCTCATCAATCCCCTTCTTCGCCAACTCATAATGAAGCATCGCCACAACTTCCCCATACTCCGGAAGCACAGCCCCCTTCTGCCCCATCCCCTTAGGAGCGCCGCCATAGGTGCGGACAATATAATCCCTCAACAAAATAACCACATACATCTTCAAATCCCCAAGATACTCATCATAGCTATCATAGAGCCTATCCCCGACATAATTCTTCATTGAGTAATTCACCTAAGCCACCTCCTTCGTCTTATCAGCTTCCTATCCTACTACCCTATACCCAATCTCCAACCAGGGTTATCCCATATAAATTCCACACCACGCACGCTTCCTCAAACAAAATTCCTCTTAAGAAGCTTCCTTCATAAAAACCTTCTCTACAGCATCCTCTCTCTACAAAAGTTTTTTTCATAGCTAACGCGGCGAATCTGAGTGTATGTATATCCATCTGGGCGCAGACCGGGCCTCCCGTGATTGCCTGCACTTGGCGATCATGGGAGGTTAAAGGCAAGCCCAGGTGGATATACATGCACTCAGATCCGCCTCACAACCTAAAGCCCACCCACACCCTCCCTCAAGAATGCTCAATATAAATCCCTACGCTGCCCGTATCCTCCATCTGCAAATACTGGTTGCAAAGATACAGGTACTCCCTTGACGCATTATCCTTACGGAATATCTTCAATACATTTACAAATGCCAGCCTGGCCTCATAGAACTTCTTCGCACAGAAAAGCTCCACCCCACTCTCAAAGGTCTCCTTCGTCTGGAGCTTTAATCTCATGTCCTCCTCCTCGTCCCCATCAAACACATCATAAAGCTTCTCATACTTATCCGCCGCGCTGATGTAGAAAAACCCAAGGAACCTGAAATGATATATCTTATCAAACCTCTTGATCCTGCCCGCTGCCTCCGCCGAAATAAGGATCCTGGCATAATACTTGGGAGCGATCCGCTGCAGGTATTCCGCAAAGGTAGTATATTCAGAAATAGAGATGGTGGACAACCTCTTATCATGCCCTACTATACCGAGCATGACGGGTCCGCTGGTAATCCCGATGCCGATCTCAAGCTTTTGATTGAGCTGAAAGGCCTGGCTCCGGTTCAGGGCATTAAACCTCTGGCAGATGGACACGGCGCTTGCCAGCCCCGCCTCGCCCCCCTCCGTATAGAAGGAGGAAAAGCCGGCATCCTGAAAGGTCTCCACAACTCCATCCCGTTCAATGACATAGGGGAGGGCCGTATTTAAAACCTGGTTAATAAACTCGAACATCTGGTTGCTTTGCATCTTTAAGATAATGTCCTGGAAGCCCACAACCTGGAAGGCCAGCACCGTAAGCCCCACCTTTGCCTGGTTCCCCAGCCGCACATCAGTGATTTTAGATTTATTGAGAATCTCAAATATTTTTGAGGGAACAAATTTATAATAGGCCTCGTTAATTTCCTTCACCTCATTCATATGCCGTTCAATACTTTTGGACATACGGTTAAACACAAAGGATATTTCACTGATCTCATCATGCCCCTTAATCTTGATCTGGCTGCCGAATTTTGCATCCGCAATCTCCTCCGCATAGGCCTTCAATATCCTTACGGGGCGGATGACGGAGCTTTGTATGATGAGGATCAGCACCAGCATGCACAGGACTACGATGGAAATTACCACCGCTGCCATCTCATAAGCCGCAGAGTTAATAAACTGGTCCGCCTCCGTAATAGAGATATCTACCCCAACGAAGGCCACCACCTGCCCCTTGCTATTAAAAATGGGTGCATAGGCAGAAGCCAGCTTCTCGTATACCTGCCCCATCATCGTATCCGTAATATCAAAATATTCGCTGGGCAGGCCTGTCTCCATCACTTTCAGGGCAGAGTCGAAATTATTCCCAAAATGCACCGGAAGCCCCAGATACCCTGATGTGCCGCCCACGCTCGCCTCCTGCTCCGGGGTAATCGCTGCATCAAAGATATAAATTCCATCTTCCGTATTATAAGGATACATCACGTACAGATAATAGATATCCATCTGATTTTTTATATTATTAATCATTTCCTGCATCCTCCGGTAATCCTCTGTTTTCTCCAGGGATACGGCAAATTCCTCTATCCGGTCACCATCCAGCATGCTGGCTGTCAGCTTGGCAACGGCGATGGCATTATCGCTGTATTTCCGCATGATATTCACCTTAAAGCTGGATCCCGAGACAAGAACAATTGCAATTGAAATAATTGCACTAAATATCAGGAATATCATGACTAATTTCAGTCTTAGCCCAAATCTATATT
>JARKQP010000948.1 GCA_029974875.1 Mobilitalea sp. | reverse complement strand
CAACACAGCAGGGGATGCAGTTGGAGCGGTAACAGTATCTTATAAGTCCGCGAATCCAAAGATAGCAACCGTAAGTAAGGATGGTGTTATTACTGCCAAGGGCGCAGGTGCTACAAGTATCATTACGACAATCAGCCTTTCTGATGGAAAAACAACATCAGTAAAAACAGTCGTTAAGGTTGAAAAAGCCCGTGTTAAAATAACGGGCAAGACAAAAACCATGAAGGTTGGCGGAAGCTATACCTTTAAAGCGAAAGCTTACGGAGTCGATTTAAAGGATCTTGTATGGAAGACAACAAAGAAATCCGTTGTCGTGATTGACAAGAAGACAGGAAAAGCAGTTGCAAAAACAGCGGGTACGGATTATGTCGTGGCACAGGTCGGCAAGGTGAAACAGGAGATTAAAGTTATAGTAGAATAATCTTACGTAAAGATAAACTATAATTTCTATCTCAATGCTAATTAGCACAGGAACCTAGAAATATTCAAAGGTAACAGGGACAGAACCAGAGGCTGGAGAAAGTGGTTTGACAAGATGCCTAGTGCCGTATTAGTTGTTTTATTGATTGGATCATCTACGGCTATGTAGGCATAATTAGAGAAGGGAAGGGTTGGATTATATGAAATGTAAAAAAAGTTTAACACGTTTTACGTCATGGCTATGTACCATAATTATGTTGATTAGTTCATTTTTGGGTAACGTTCCTGCCATGGCAGCAGAGGGAAATCCGGAGAATGATCACCGAATCTCTTGGGTAGATACTTCGCTGGAACAATACGACCGTGAAGTATTGATGGTTGATGGTGAGCCATTCTTTTACAATGCTACACAGATACGAGTTGACAATATCCGCCACAATTGGAATTTTACGGATGCCGAGTACCAAAACCTATTTAACAAGGCGAAGGAAGCCGGTTTTACAACCGTCAATGCGCAGCTTCTCTGGATGGATGTACAACCAGATAAAGAAGCAAGTTTGACTGGCATGACCTACACCAGCGAAAAGAGCCCCACCACCAGTTATGCTGACGAGAATGCTCTAAAAACGGGCAGAGATACATCGTCTGGTGATAAAATGATTACCTACCTGCAGTTTGATTTTAGGGATCAGGTTCCAGCGGGCGCACCGGTGGATGGAGCCAAGCTGAGGGTATATGTCAGTAATCGGAGTTCAACCTCGGCAACCCAGCTCAACTTATATGGGTTAACAAATATTGGATGGACTCCCGGAGAAGTGACCTGGAATAATGCCCCGGCCACTTGGGACGACTTGGATGCCGCCGGTCAAGCGGCGGAGGGCTTGACACCCTCTGTCGTGGCCTTAGGTGAATTGCCGGCTTGGGATCCGATTAATGGGGTGCAGTATTATGATTTTGATGTAACCGAATATGTCAATGCCCTGAATTACTCGGGCAATGCCAATGTGGCCTTTGCACTGCGGGCTAACGGTGCGTATAATTTCACGCTTGCGAAGGATGGGGGACAGCAGCCACAGCTGATCATCTCCAATAAAGAAGAATACGACTGGACACGTATTGAAAACATGATAGACTGGGCGAAAAATGCCGGTCTCAAGCTTGAGATTATCTGGTTTGGCAGCGACTCCACCGGCATGTCATCCGATTCCAGAGTTCCACATTATGTCTTTGCAAACTATGAACGGGAGTGGCGAGGCACCAATGATCCGATGCGTAAGAAACAAGCGCTGGTTAATGGTCTGCCCGGAAGCGCTGGAGTTTACTGGTATAAAACATGCAAAAATGATAGTGACCTGCGGGCGCAGGAAGCGAAAGTTTTAGCGGATATGTTCAATCATATTGCGGAATATGATGCGCAGAACGGCAATGATCATACCCTCATTAGCTGTCAGGTTCAGAATGAGCCTATCTATGGGGGGATTCATGGAAGCAGATGGGCTCCGTATTGCAAGTGTGCCACATGTACAGCCCTAAGAAGCGGGTTTCCGACAGATCTTGCATTCCGGGAATGGACTCAGTGGAACTACTATAATGAATTGGGACGTGCAATAAAGCAATCCGACTATTCAGTTATCACCAGAGTCAATAATTTCCAGGCGACTGATACTGACTGCGTGACATATCATGAAGTTATGAGGGCGACCCAGGACAAAATCTATATCGATATTATTGGAAACGATCTGTATACGGAGACTCCATCCCAGTTATTTGACCATGGCCACACGCGCTCCGATACTCGGTATAAACCCAACATCCCTACCTTCTACGCATTGGGAAATAATTTGCCAATGAATATGGAGCAATATGCGGGTGCTGCATCCAACCCCATGCCAACACTGGCAGGTCTTGCGGGAGGAGGCTACACATCCCTTTATTCTTTCCTTGAGGGCACTACTGCCTCCAACTATTCATTTTATTATCTCGGATCGGATAATACTTATTTTTGTCCGAACGGTGTTAATACGGAACATACAATAAAAACATTCCAGATGCTGAACAAAATTGCGTATGACCTGGCAACCAAGCAGCCGGACGGAGCCTTCGGCAAAAAGCTAAGTTTCTACAATTATGAATGCAGCAACACGGCGAATATCACGAAGAGCCTCAGGACTATGGGGATTCAGTACATAACAGCAGCTGGGGGAACTGGTATCTCAGTGGAAAAAAGCCCGACGGAACTCGCACTGTTGAGCACAGCCGCCGCCACATTCACGCTGAAGGATTTTGAGGGGTACGGCCTCGCTTCTATGGAAGAGGGCTATTACAACGGCACTCAGTGGGTTAAGACTGAAAATTTTACGAATTATGAAATTACTGGAGCCGATTTGGTCATTACCATGCCGGCATACGGCTGTATTCGTGTGGTCACACAAAATGAAATAGAGAACGTACTTCTTCCCATACAGTTTGAGGCGGAAATTACGCCCTTCAAGCTTGGTGCTCCTACGCAAGACAAAGCGTACGGCTCCACGACGCTGGAAACATGGATAGACAATGCGAGCAACCTTGGCTGGGTAAAGTTTCTGCCGTCTGATGTGGATAATTATATTGATTTTAAGGTCAATTTACCGGTAAGTGGTGAATGGGACATCGTAACGGTTTACCGAAGCGGTGCCTCAAGAGGCATCGCACAGCTTTCGATTGATGGAAGAAACCAAGGAATGCCAATTGATATGTATGCGGTATCCTCTGGCTTTAAGGAAGCGTCTGGCGGTGAGATTAGCTTTGAATCTCCAGGCGTAAAGACTTTCCGTTACACGTATACGGGAAGTAATCCCAGTAGCAGCGGCAAAGATTTGGGGATCGATTACATAAAGCTGATTCCCAAGGGTGAGGTAGTGCTGGCGGACGTTACCGGTACAGTAAAGGATGAAAGTGCGGCTGCCATCAAGGGGGTAAGTGTCGTGCTGACCGCACTGGGAAAAGTGTATTCGGCGGTAACGGCTGAGGACGGTACGTTTACCCTGACTGGTGTTCCCGTTGGAGAGGGATATTCCATCAGCTTGGCCAAAGTGGGCTATCAGGATCTTGTGCAGAGTGATATCAGTGTTTCGGTTGCAGGCGTAACGATTGATCTGGTAATGCGGAAAACACAGGAAGCTGGAACACCTGGAAGCTATCGATTAAAAGATGATTTCGATACCTTGAATAGTGAAACATGGGGTACTGTGATACCCAGTCCAAGCACCATTACGGTGGTAGACGATCCTGATGATGCTGGAGACAACAAACTGTTATACTTCAATAAACAGCATACAACCAATAGCTGGATTGCGATTTACAATAAGAAGAATCTAAACGTGACAGGCAAATACACCCTTGAAATGAAAATGAAGCGGGGGACATCGACAGCTCAATACAACATGCTTACTTATGGTAATGGGGCTCCCCCCACAGGCAGCTGGGGTTCTTCCAGTGCCTTGGTGACATTCTACACCGTCGGTGGAGGAAACATTATGTCGCATGTAGGAAGTTCCGGAACAGGCACAGTGATGGGATCATATACGTTAGGTGAATGGGATGTCGTTCATCAGGTGGTGGATATTAATGCAGGAACCTATGACTTTTACATCAATGGGGTGCTGGTAAAGGAAGATTTGGCCGTGAGAAATGCGAGAACATCAATGGGCGGCCTAATGATTGGAACAAACTCCACGAATCCTCCGGCCGACCTTTGGATTGACTACCTCTATGTTTATGAGGGTGAGCCTGCCTTAGGCGAGGGAGAGACTCCGGATAAATCGGGATTGAATGCCCTGATCGTTTCTGTGGATGACCTCGTACAGGAGGATTATACTGAGGAGAGCTGGAACGCCCTGCAAGTGGCATTGTCTGCGGCCAGGGAAATAGCGGAGGAGCAGCAGGCTACGCAAGGATTGGTCGACAATGCACATGCCGTACTCGGAGCGGCAATCGCCGGTCTGGTGGAACGGACAGAAGGCAGTATTGAGGACATAAGGGGTCTGGAAGCCCTATACAACAGCTATAAGGATATGCAACAGGGCAGTTATACAGATGAATCCTGGGGAAATTTGCAGATAGCGTTGGGAAATGCCAAGGTGGTATTAGATAGAGAAAAACCGACAAAGGCTGAAATTAATACTCAAAAGGCTCTACTTCAGGCAGCTGTTGATAATCTTCTTGAAAAGACAGACAAGACAGTGGAAGAATTAAAGGCAGAACTAGCTGCGTTAATTGCAGAGGCGGAAGTAGAAGCCGGAAAGACGGATGTTTATTTGGCGAAAGATATAGCAGTACTATTAGTAGAGATTCAAACAAGCAAAAGCCTTTTAGTTGATCTGGCAATTGATGCACCGCATTTGGCAAAAGCAGTAAACACATTGCAGGGCGCATTGGATACCTTAAAAGGTACAGCTGTACCGAATCGCACACTCATGATCAATGAAACATTTGACGGGCAGACAGAAGGGGATTTTGGATTTAACACAGGTGCTTCTATTTCTGACGGAGTGCTCAAAATAACCCAGAATATGCAGAATTATACAACCTCTATTAAGAAGTTTGAACCTGAAATTATGGGGCAGTCCTCCATTGATTTGACGTTTGACTGGACGTCGGGACTTACGGAGAACGGTAAAACTGGAATTGAGTTCAGGGATTCTTATGGCAGGCTGATCTTTGCACTTTGCGGTGCCTACAATGAAAGTGGCAAGGTCTATGAGCTGCGCCATTCAGTACAAGGAGTGACCGTGGATTCCTCCAGTGCGGAGTACGCTTATGAACCTACGTGGAGCAAGACTTTGCTTACGCCGGGGAAAGTGTACAAAGTTTCACTTCAGGCGGATTTTACGAATAAGACAGTAAGCTACTCAATTACAGACGACACAGGTAATGTTGTGGTAAGTGCGGAAAATGCCGCTACCAAGGCTAGCGGATTGACAAAGATGGTCGCATGTAATTATTATACGGTTTCATCATCAAAGACGTTTGTCGGAGATCAGATTATCGATAACTTCAAGCTTTATTCTCTGAATGATGCAGGTGAATTTACGCTGAAAGGAAAGAAATTAATTGCTTTTGGAGACAGCATTATTGACGGACACCAGTATAAAAAAGCAGGCTTTGTGGAATTTGTTGCAGAAAAAGAAGGTATGATAATTGAATATAATTATGCAAATAACGGGGCGCAAATATTGCCTGGAAGTACGGTTAATTCCAGCGGTCTGGGCGGCGTGATCCTTGACCATCAGGTTATGGTGGCTTCCAATGATAATAGAAATCCGGATTTCATTATATTTAACGGCGGAACCAATGATGCATATCCGGCTGTTTTAGACAAACTTGGAACAGCGGAGGATCCGAACCCGGATCCAAATACATTTGCAGGTGCATTCCGCAACACGATCAATGCAATGCGGGCAAACTGGCCAAATGCAAAAATTGTGTATGTGGCAGTCCATAAATTAGGTGCACGTGACCGTGCTGTTCAGGAAGCACTGCATGCACTTGAACTGGCAATATGCAATGATATGAATGTTACGATAGCAAACCTTTATGATGATACAATACTTGACACAGCCGATCCGGCTATGTTGGCAAAATACTCCTTTGATACCTTGGTAAATGGCCTTCCGGCACCCGGGATAAATCCGACGGGTACCCATCCAAACTTTCTCGCAATTGAAGAATTCTACGTGCCGCTGGTATCACAGACCTTGCGTGGTATAAAATTAGAGACACCAGATAATACGGAGCTTGCCAAAGCAGTAAAAGACAAGATTGATGCCATAGGTTCCGTCGAATACACGCCCACATCCAAAGCATTGATTGACGACGCTGATAGCGCGTACAATGCATTGACACAGGAGCAAAAGGAGCTGGTTACTAATTATAGTGTGCTGGTTGCAGCAAAAGCCAGATACGAAGAGCTGAAAGCTGCCGCCGCAGGAGGAAATATCCTACTTGGCTCCGATAAAACAGCCTCTGTTCTGTTTACCATGGAAGCTCCCGGTACGGTAGCAGCAACGGACACAATTGATATTATAACGGTTGCTGGAGAAAATGTTATAAGCTTTGCAGCAGAGGATTTTAGCATTAAAGATGGAAGTACTCCTCAGGCAGCTCCTGTGGCAGGTGTAAGCATAACTGCAATCGGAAGTGCAAACGCCGGAAGTACGACCCTTACACTCCGGGTGGAAAAGGGCGTAGGGGATAGGGCTGTATACCTATGGTATATGGACTCCTGCGTTGGGGTAGTTACGATTGATATAACGGAGATACTCCCGGGCAAGAGTATAGCGGTTGGTATACAGAACGGGACATTAACCGCAGGGATACCGGGCACGGCGACTTATACGGTAACCGCACAGGATATAGCAGATGGTATCCCGGTAACGGCATACTGGTGTGATGAAAACGGTAATCCCTCATATGCACCAACCGGTTTGACGGTATCAGGCAGCGCCATATCGGTAAGCGGCTCAAGTATAACAATTGTGGCAGATGGAACCGCATTGGAAGGAACTTATTATTTTACCGTTATTTGCGACGGCGTGACATCAGGCATTGCGTCCGTAATAATCCGGGGACTGACAGAGGCCTATACCGTGACCTTCAGGGACTGGGACGGAACCATATTAAAGACTGAGACAGTGAATAAAGGGAATGGGGCAATGGCACCTGTCAGCCCGGTCAGGGCTGGTTATACCTTTATCGGCTGGGATAAGGCCTTTGACAATGTGACGGCTGACCTGACGGTAATGGCACTGTACAGACAGAACCAGGTGACGAACCCTGTGCCGGATCCTATACCGCAGCCAACACCAGCACCTACACCAACACCAATAGTGGAGCAAATTGATGCAAACACGAGCGTTTCAGCTGTTGTGGATGGAGGAAAGGTAGAAGCGGCTGTCCGCATTACTGGAGCCGGAGTTCCAAAGGATAGGATTCTGACGATCTCCTCGCAGAATATTGTAGAGAAGCTGAAGGACAAGGATATCTCAGGGGCAAACATTTCCATCCCTGTGTCAGATAGCTTGCGTAATAATGGTGTCGGGCTGAAGCTGGATTCCGGCATCCTGGAAGCGGCGAAAGAGAACGGAAAGGATATCAGCTTAACAGTAACGGATGAAAAAGGAAAAGAATTATATTCCTGGAGCTTTATGG
>JARKQP010000931.1 GCA_029974875.1 Mobilitalea sp. | reverse complement strand
TATATAGTCAGGATATTCAAGCCTGAAATAGTCCTGTTGATAGTTCTTTTCATCAGCCTGGTGGTATACCACACCCGGCTTGCCCCACCTGTACTGGAATTCCTCTGTGAGATAGTCCTGTCCGTGCATTATGTTTATATAGGAGTTCATGAAGAATACTGCCCTCACATGCTCTCCCAGACGGGAAGTCAGCAGGCGGCTTCCGTCAGGCCCTTCCCATATGAATTCACTTTCCGGCGCACGTTCTTTGGATATCTTCTTTGCAGCTATGGCAAAATCTATACCAAATCCCCGGTATATCTGGGGAAACTGTGCAATCTGTCCCCAGCCGAAGGAGTTGTAGCCTATTTTTGAGCAGCCCCCCAGCTCTTCTGACAGCCTTACACCCTTTAAAAGATTCCTTATAAGGCATTCTCCATCTATAGGGTAAAGGTCCGGCAGGGTGTACCATGGACCTATGAGCAGTTTGCCTTCCTTTATATATCCGGTTATCTTCTCTCTATTCTGCGGCCTTACCTGCAGGTAATCCTCTATACCTACGCATTGCCCGTCAAAAACGAACTGCTTATATTCAGGATCGGTATCAAGTACCTTTATGAGTTCATCCATAAATTCTACCAGCAGCATCCTGTATTGCCAAATAGGATAACGCCATTCTCTATCCCAGTGTGTATGAGTTACTATATAACCAATATCCTTCTTTTTTTCCATATGAGCATTCTCCCCTAACATGAATATATTTGTCGAATCTTACAGCTCCCTTAGAAATTAACTCCCGACTGCAGTATGATATTTGCATAAGGTGTACACTCACCTGTTCTAACTATCCCCTTCACCTTAACAGTCATTTTTTTAAATTCCTCGTGAGGAATCTCTTCAATAGTGATTTCCCCTAAAAGCTTTCTGACTGCCGCATAAGCATCAGGATTTATTTCTTTCATCTCCGCAGCTATATATGCCTTTTCAACCACCAGCTCCTTCAGCACCGGCTCCAGCACCATAAGAAAGGGCATATATCCTCTTTCCAGGGATAGATCTATACGCTTTACATTTTCGGGTATGGGCAGCCCGGCATCGCATATGACAAGTCTGTCGGTATGACCCATTCCTGCAATGGTATTAACCAGTTCCTGGTTAAGGATTCCTCCTCTTTTCATATGACCATCCTTCCTTTTAATTATGTATTACGCATAAAATGGTAATTATAAAATAGCTGCAAAAACTGATGCAGCATTATTAAAATACTATCTCAATATTATACAGCCAGATTTTTTTATACGAAATTCCAAATATTTTATAATGGTGGAAAAATTTTATGTAGCTTGAATTTTATATTTCTAAAGCTTTAGATGCAAATATGCAGATGAGGCAGAAACGCATTCTGCCTCATCCAATGCTCAAAGCTTAATTAACACCTAAAATTTTAAAGCCATAGGCGGGCACATTGACGGTATAGCTGTTTGATGTGATTGCCGGTGCCGCTCCTCCGGTGATAAGGTCCTTAGGAGTCTGAATACCTATATCACTGTTTGTAAGGTTAACCGTTATATTTTGTGCCGTATTCTGGTAGTTAAGTATTACAAGTGCTTTTGATGTCCCCTCTTTATTGGTGCGTTTAAATGCGTAATACTTGTTATCGTTATTTGTGTTCAGCTTAACACGCAAGCCCGCAGGTGCAAGGGCTTTATAACTGCTCTGTGCCCTCAGGATACTATACAGCATTTCCCTGTCTGCCGCAGACCAGGTTGGAAGAATTTCCTCTATGGGCCTCATTTCAGCCGAATTGTTCTGAATATAGAACTGTGAACCTATGCTGCACAGTGTTGCAATCTCAAGCAATCGCTTGTTGGAAGGCACCACACCTCTCGTGTCTGCTTCCCAGCATGGTGATGTCAGGCTTATTCCTCCCAGATGGTTGAAGATATCACGGTGAGCCTTTAATGTACCCTCCAGACCATTATGCACCTGACCATCGAATGGGCATGTATAGGATCTGTTGGGATTCATGGCCTCAATGCTGTCCAGAATCGGGCTGACACCACCGGCGCCCCACCATCCCATGGAATAATCCTGAAGTGTGTTGTAATTCCAATGCTTGTTCCATACAAACTGCGGGTCCAGGTTGCCTACACCCTCAGGATTGGCCCATCCGTTATAGCTCTGTATAATATCGGTTATATACGTCCTGTTCAAGCCGATATTGATTCCATCATATACAGGCACAGCGTCCAGTGCCAGGCCGTCAATTCCCTTGCTCATCCAAAAATCAATATATTTTTTGCACTCATCACGCCATTGCTGGTTTAAAAAGCTATAGGAAGGAACCTGTCCGCCCGTTCCCCACCAGGATAGATAATATGCGTTTGCCCTGCTGCTCCAGAACCATTTAGCCGGATCCGGACAGTCCGGCCTGAAGTGGAACCAGTAAACCTTGTCCCCGTATGGAGCTCCATTTCCCACATCATCACAGGCCTCTATGAAGAAGGGAGCCGTATTGTGGGAATACCCTGCATTGCCGAACATGACAATTCTCATGCCCTTTGAGTGGGCTGTATCGATAAGGTTTGTGAAATCAGCCATAGTACCTATTGAAGGATCTATGCTATAGTTGTCCGTCGCTGCGAGGCCCGCCCAAACATCTCCCGGACCTGTATATGGAGCAAATACTTCTATTGTATTGTAGCCCTGTGATTTATAAGTATCCAACTGGCTTGTTATAGTATTCAAGGATACTCCATAGAATTTTACAAATACTCTTACTGTGCCGGTAGTATCCTCCCACCATTTTGTCGTCACCGGTGAACCGATACCAGTTACCTTAAGCTCCTGGCTGCATGCCCAACGTCCGTTGGTCACACCTGTGACGGTCAATTTTATATACCTGATAGAGCCCGTTACCTCCTGGCTGAATACCCTGCCGTATTGCCCTGCTGTCCTGTCCAGCAGCATGGTCCAAGCCGACTTGTCATTTGAGCCTTCTATCTTAAAGCGCCAGGTTTCGGTATCTACAAAGGACTGCTCAATGGTGTTGATAATAGAGGTATTTCCAAGGTCAAGGGTCAAGGACTGAGGCATATTTCCACTGCTTGCACACCAGTAAGTGGAAGCGTTATTGTCTACAGCCTTGTCGGGACCATAATTGGTTGCCAGTGAGGTTGAGCTTCCATTTATGCCTAATGCAAGATTTCTTGCAAGTGGTTCTCCCCATACCTTGAGCTCCCTGCTGGCTGCCCAGTGGCCCCCCGAGCAGGACAAGACAGTAAGCCTTATATACCTGTAGCTGCCGCTTACATCCTGCGCGAATATCTGTCCGGCCTGACCTGCCGACTTATCTATGAGCATGGTCCACGGACCGCCTGCCTCAGCGGCACCTTCTATTTTGAATGCCCAGGTGCTGTTGTTCATGTAGGCCTGTTCTATTCTTTTCAGCATGGATAACCCGCCTAAGTCTATTGTCATCCATTGAGGCATTCCATCGCTTGATGCACACCAGTAGGTTGCGTCACTTCCGTCCACCGCTTTGCTTGTTTCATAGCCCGCTGCCTGTGTTGATGCAGTACCCGGCTTATTCAAAGCCAGGTTTGCAAAGCCATACACCTTGAATTCGGAGCTGCTTGCCCAACGGCCGCCGGCTGAGGAAGTAATTGTCAGCCTTACGTAGCGGTAATACCCTGTCACGTTCTGCCTGAAGCTTTGGCCAAACAACGCATTTGCTCCTGTCCTGTCCCAGAGCATAGTCCATGGACCTCCGGAAGCATTGGCGCCTTCAATCTTGAAGCCCCAGGTATCCATGTCCATGAAATTTTGCTCTACACCGGTAATTTGAGCCGGACTCCCCAGGTCCACCTGAATCCACTGGGGATATGTTCCATTAGCCGCACACCAGTATGATGATGAACTGCCGTCATTGGCATTTTTAGCCGCAAAATCAAGACTGCTCTGCCCGGAATTCATCAGCTGGGATGATGTAGTAACAGGCATGCCTTGAGCAATATTTATGCCTTCATCCGATCCTATGACGGTGAACTCGGCACTGGCTGCCCTTAACGCTGAGTCGGCACCTGTTACTGTAAGCCTGATATACCTGAATGTACCCGAGGCATTTTCGCTGAAGGTCTTTCCATTT
>JARKQP010000930.1 GCA_029974875.1 Mobilitalea sp. | reverse complement strand
GGGCACATCTGAGCCGGGCCGGGCACATCTGAGCCTCGCGAAATCGACACCAGGGTCGCGGTCCCGCGGAGCACAGCCCTCAGGTCGATGTCGGCGTCAGCTGGACGCGTCGGGCAGCAGCGGCGGGCACACCCCGCCCGGCTCGGTGGCCAACTCGAAGTGCCACAACTCGTTGGCGTAGGTGCGGCACAGCCCGAACCGGCTGCCGTTGGCGATCAGCCAGTCGTCGGCGACCGGGGGGCCGATATCGACAGCCTGGCCGGTGACGTGGCTATGGTGCCTGCCCATGCAACCGTAATGATGTTCGGCGTCTCCCCCTCCCTGCCGCAGCTTACCATAACTGCCGGTACCGGATAAAGCATATTGCCGGGTTTCCAGTGCTGTTTTGCCATAATTGTCCTTCCTTTCGATATAACGTATGTGTATGCTGGGATAACACCAATACGGGTCTCCAGCGGCCATGCACGGCAATGCCGCTAAAACCTGAAGGGATGCCGGATGCATCCCTTCAGGTTTTATATATAAATTTATTATACTTGATCGGTCTTTAAAGGTCTAGCATTATTTAGTAATGCATAGCATCTTTTTGTTACAATGAAACAGCTATTATTATATAATGCTATCTTAATTCCAGAACCCTGCCATTTTTGCTGCAGCCCGAACAAATACCTGCACCGGCTCCGTTTAATTTAATCTGTTGTAGATATTTGTATATTTTCAAGATGGAAGTTAAGTCCCTTGTCCTTAGCAAAATCTAATATCATTTTGGATATATCTTCTTTAAACCTGTCTAAGCATGCAACTGCAATCTCATCCTTTGTACTCTGTGGCATAACCGACAACGCCGCCTTTATTACAGATGCCGGTAAAGAACTATTTTTCCCTATCATTTTGCTGATGAATCCCGCTTCCTCTTTTTCAGACATTTTTTCAATAATCACAGGGAGAAAAGCCTCAATTGCTGCTCCATAATCTGTGTCACTGATTTGAATCTTCATTTCAATCATCTTATTTTCCTCCATTTTAAAAATTTATACCGTTGTGTTATCATCATCTGAATTCCAACCTGCATCCACTCTTCCTTCCCCTCTCATTTGCCTGACAGCACGGTCTGCACTGGCATAAACCCTCGCTGTCCCAAGATCGGTTGCTGCATAATCCATTGAGAATTTTTCATCAATGCCAATGGATGCTGCTTCCGCGGCTGAATCAATATTTGCTCCCATAAATATGAATTGCCAGTTATATTTTTGGGTCTGGTGAGTTATCATGTCCTTTACCTTGTTTTTATCATATTCTTTACTGGAATTTTCCAGGCCGTCTGTGATAATTACTACAATTACTTTGGACGGGCGCTCTTCCTCAGCCAGCTTTGCCAGCCTATGGCCTATATCAACAATGGTTTTTCCAACCGCATCATATAGTGCGGTCATACCCCGGGCATAATACTCCTGATTTGTCATGGGCTGCAATGTCTTTATATCCGCTGCGTCATATAGAAGTTCATATTTATCATCAAATAGTACTGTGGTAACCCAAGCTTCTCCCTGCTCTTCTTTTTGGCTTTCAATAAACCTGTTATATCCCCCGATTGTATCCGATTCTAATGCTGACATGGAACCGCTGCGGTCCAAAATACATACGATTTGTGTAAGATCATTTTTCATGCTTGTTCCTCCTTCTATCATTGATTGATATTATTGTTTATAGTTTTCTAATCCCAGCCCTTCTGTCCGCAAAGGGCTGCATCACATCCAAATGTACCCGCATTAATAAATTATCATTACTTACCCTTATCCAATTTCCTTTTTATGGTCAAAATTACGGCAGCAACGAATATAAGTGCCCATTAATATAATATCAAGGACTATTTCCGCTCCATATCCCACAAATGGCAAATGACCTCCTCCGAAAAATGGAAGCAAATTAAAAAATACAGAAAAGCAAAAGATTACTTTTACCAAAAAATATACAGTAATTGAAAATGCCAGCTTCTTTAAGAAAATCCCCTTAATTCCGGAGGTTAAACGAAACATATTCCATATCATCAGCAGCAACAGACCCAGAATAACAGCAAATATGCTCCATCCAAAGAGAATAAGTACAACAGGCAATATTTCTCCGCTGAATTCATTTGCATAGGCGGATCTTCCGATCAGATGGGCAGCTTTCATAATCTTAAAATCCTGAAGTTTCATATATCCCTTGCCCAGCGCATCCTGATAGGGATCCAACCATATAGAAATATATTGTATGTTCTGTTTTAATCTAAAAAAATAGTAGCAGCTAATGATGCCCACGTATATTGCTATGTTAACCATATGTATCAGCGTGTGTTTTCTATTTCCCCAAAGAAGCAGTGTCGAGAACAACAGTGTTGCAATAAATACATCCCCTGCATTACCGTCAACCGCAATTATCATGATAAATAATATTCCCAGTCCACTCATTACGGGGAATGTGTGCCTGCTGTTTGCTGAGAGCCTTTCTTGTATTATTACAAATGCGAATAATAGAATAATAATATTGAGGGTGGAAATCTTAAACTTTATAAAAAACAGTTCTATGTACCTGCTGCCTGAAAAGGAAAAGAGAAAGGGCAGCTCTGTCGGCAGCAGGTTAAGCGCTGCAGTAATAGCAATGAGTATACATGCCAGGAGTATTTTCTTTTCTATTTTTATTCGAAAGGAAAGAAAATAAACAGCTACAGCCCCAAGGACGCCAAAAAGCATATAAACCATAAATTTTTGAAAATAATAGTATTCATCTACATATTTGGAATCAATAGCCTTAGAATACTGACTATAAACAATTAGTCCACATAATAGCAATAAAGCCATAGAAACCGCTACAACCGTAATTTGTTTTCCCTTGCCCAAGGCTCTTCCTCCATCGTATTTTCTGTATTGTATTCCCTGCATTGCATTTTCTACATTGTATTTTCTGCATTGCATTTTCTGTATTGCATTTTCTGCCTCGTATTTTCTACATTGCATTCCCTCAATTTTTCCCTTTACTATATGATCCCGCTCTTTGCCTTTTGCTCTGCTTCTATTCTATAGTTCTTTTTTTCTTCTGAACTCATATCCTGGAACGGGATTATCACCCGACCCAGAGTATCTATGTATGCATATACTGTTGTTTCATTGCAGTTTTCTCCACCGAATCCGTCTTCATCTTCAAAATACCGGCCATCCGGATACAAGGTCCACCATACAAAAGCGGCTCCGTTAATAAAGGTTTCTATTCCAAGCCCATAGTGCACTTTTAATTCATGGGCATTATGGGAGTTCTCAAGCCTGTCGACCTTTTCGAAATCAATATCCCCGGGCTGTATATTCGTCAGAATGCTATCTTTATTCATAATCATAACCTCTAAATGGGCAATGGTATTTTCAAGAATAATCTCACCTTCCTTCGTATAGTGAATTATTACCCCCTCTCCCCTGTGGTATGATTCTTTATACCGGCTATCTGCTCTGTTCAGTACATTTTGCACCTTCTTCCAAAGGGACATACAAGCCACCTCCCTTTCACTTCATCCAACACTTTTCCTTATCCAAATATCTTTCCGGGTATAACAGTTAAGTAATATTCTCCATAATGTATTTAATGGCCTTGATTTTATACTTTTCCGAACTATCGATTTGGGAGCTATTTAGAATAGCGTTGTTCAAAATAGTCTTTAATTGGTATCTGCAAGCAGACATAACCTGGATTTTAAAGGTTTTGCAGCTGCTTTTTTCTCTGCAATTTGTTTTACCAAACAACCGGATGGAATTCCCGATACATACCGGGCAAATACCATCTAGCCCACACTCTTTGCATAAGTGGTATTTCATCTCACCGCAGCGGGTATCCGTCTGTCCATATTCCTTTATTCGCCCGTATCCCTTTATCTGCTCATATCCCTTTATTTGCCCGTATTCTTTTGTTTGCTCATATTCCTTTATCTGCCCGTATTCCTTTATCTGCCCGTATTCCTTCATCTGTTCATATTCCATTATCTGTTCTTCGCTTAATACCAAGGGTGAAATTAGGTGACAGGAATATCTCTGCCCATCCCAGTCATATGTTATTCTGCTTTCCCCCAGTCCGCAGCCCGCCCTCAGAAACTTCCTTTCTTCCAACACAGGTAAAAGATTAATGGACAGCAGGTTGTTAGGAATAGCCTTCACCTCCGCATGCTCCAGGTAGTAATCAGCCAAGATATCAAGCTGCTTCTTTAAAATATCCAGTGATCCGTTCTTCCATTCCGGCACCCCTCCGGCAAAGCTAGAATTAACCCTGACACCCTTCTCCTGTAAAGTGATAATGCTCTCTGCCAGATATGGGACAGATTCTTCCGATATGGTCATTTTCAAGCCTTGCTTAGGCCAATTCTGAATAAAGAAACCAATATCTATCATGGAATCGGATCCGCTTCTGTTAATATTTTGGGCACTTTGGATTCCGTCATAGCTTAAGCAAAGGATAAAACGTTCCTTGTTTTTCGTAAACCATTCCTTATTCTGCTCATCCAGCAAAGTGCCATTTGTTACCGCGGATAAAAGATATGGCGTTGCCCACTCCTGCGCCCAGACCCACTCCGCGATTTCCATAATCCGCTTATAAAGCATCAGCGGCTCTCCGCCAAGGAATACAAATTCTAAATACTCATAAGAGCCTTTTGCCTCTTCAAATGAAGCAGCTATTGCTTTTTTCGCAGTTTCTGTTGACATACTGCAGGACTTGTATTCCTTGACATAACAATACCGGCACCTCAGATTGCAGTCATGTGTAATAAGAAGGGTAATAATCCGGTTTTTTCTGAATTGAGATTTCATATACAGGAACCTATCCCTTATCAAATTATATTTCTTCCGTATCTTTATGTTTCTTTGACATCTTTATATTTCTTCCATACCTTTATATATCTTTTGTATAAGCACAGCTATAGGTCGTCTCCGTATATACGCAAGTTGTTGAGAGACAATCTCCTTTTACTTTTGCCGTTCCGTAGTCCCCTTTCACAGCCTCAGACCCGGAATAATCTATATTTTTTAACACATCTATTTCTTCCTGGGTTAAGCCAAGCTTATGGAACCACTCCGTCCCCAGCTCTGCCTCCGGCTGGTCCTCCGGCACCTCATTGTAATCCTCATCCATTTCAGCTGCTTCTTCCGTATGATCCATTACATTGTCCGTTGCCGGAACCGGTTCGACTTCCTCCCTGCTTAAACTACCACCATCAAATTCAAACATGCTCCACCATCCATTTCTTATATTTTTCCGACATCCCATCATAAAAGGGAAGCTGCGCAGTGGGAACTGATTTTTCAAAGATTACATAATACTTTGTTAAGATCTCTCTTTGCTCTGCCGTAAGGTTTTCTTCAAAGACAAAGCTCCTGATTTCTTCATACAGCTTGGCTAGCAGCTCCATTTCCAGCCGGTGCTCCTCCAGTGATTTCTTTTCACCGTCCGGAATCCCATAGCTTATCTTTTCTTCAAAAGGATGCTTCTGTGTCGGTACAAAATCAAATACATAGGCATTCTCGTATTTTAAAATCGTCCCATCCTCCATAGCGCTGGTAACAAGGGCAAAGGGACGGGTCCTTACCTCGATGGGTGATGAGGGATACAGGAACACTTTTTCTACCAGGATGCCATTTACCAGATCCGGTACCGGAAATGATATACTGCAATTACCGCATAAAGCCATGATTACTTTCCTATTTTTTTCTAAAATTTCATAATATTTTTTCATTGTACCGCCCTCCTAAGCTGCTCTTAACGCTTCGGTCGTCACTACTACAGATGCACCCGGAACATCTTCATAAGCATCCTCCATCGTTTCCAATGACATAAAGCGTGCGCTGCTGTCCTCGCCTATCAGCCCGCTGTCGCAAACAATAAATCCCTGCAACTCACCATTTTCATCCCTGACCGTTCCTGTAACAGTAATTTCATGGTTGGCGGAGCCATCATCTACGCCTGCCAAGGACTGCCAGGCATATCCTGCATTAATGCCTATGGCCACACCATGGCCTTCCTCCACATACTGTGCAACCGCTTCACAGCTGCCCTCTTCTGATTGCGCAGGAAAAGCTGTGGCTTCTACCCCGTTCATCCTAAAAAGCTCAATCATCTGGGCATCATTTACTCCTCCCCTGCTTTCGGGCGGAAGAAAAGGAGAATAATTGCAAAGCTTATTCTCAATGGCCTGCCCTGTGATCCGCTCCTCATCCGCTTCTATTCCGCACAGCGTTAGAACATTGGAGGTGCTGACCAAACCGCAGTTACCTTCTGCATCGTAACTATTGTCCCCCTGGTTATCATCCAGCATGTCCGCCACTTCATATGCATCTGCATAAACAAATGCCGGTTCTACTCCGGGTATATCATGCCTTACATCAGGCTGCATATTAATCCCTTCCGCTCCACCCCATTCCTTTACCTCAATATCCTCACTGTTTTCCTGAAAATCAGGAACCATTTCCGGTTGATAGCTCTCAAATTCTAACTCATTCATCTGCCCACCTCCTATATACTGCGGCCTTTTCTGCAACCTTTCCTGCAGTCCTTTCTGCCATCTCTCCTGCAGTCTTTCCACCAATAAACAGGTTGATAATTCATCTACAGCATAACAACCTAAGATTCTTATGGTTGGTCAATTCATTATCCATAGTATAGCAACCTAAGCTTTTCATAGTTGGTCAATTCATTATCCATAGTATAGCAGCCTAAGCTTTTTATGGTTGATCAATCTGTTATCCATAGTATAACAGCCTAAGATTCTTATGGATGCAAACTTCATTTTTAGTTGTTAAAAATCCATTATTGGAGCCCAGGCTTTTTTCTTATCATAATTTGGGCTGCATATGTTCCAAACCACTGCTGATATATCTTTTTTATCCTGCTATCCTTTGCGCCATATAATAGCACTGAATTCAATATAGAAACCTCTGTTTTGGGATTTGTCAATAGCTCCGCCCTCATGCATCTTATTGCAAGAGTATGCAGGTCTTGTGCATCACCTTTTAGCGCTTCGTTAAGAATTGCACTTCCGCCGGATATTTCATATGCGGTTTTAACCCTTTCCCCATAGCTATCCCACTCTGCAACATGCTGTCCGTCCACATATTGCCTCAGGATTCCTGCCAGCCTCTTATCGGCAGCCGACCCGCTGTTATCCAGAAAAGCAATCGCTTCCAGACACTCCTGCTTCGTCGGCAATTCAGCTTCTGTCATATTGGCAAGCAATATTTCCGCACCGCGTCCCCTTGCCAGCTTTAAGGCTTCCTGGCCTTTGTCAGCTTCTGGCAGATGATTTTTTTCACACAGGTCAAACCATTTTTTATAGACCGGAACCAGGCTCTTATTGTCCTGCTTTTTACTCCACAGAATGCATTCCATTATCACATCGATTTCTTCCTGTGAAAATTCT
>JARKQP010000868.1 GCA_029974875.1 Mobilitalea sp. | reverse complement strand
TCCGACTTTTCACCGGTTATGTCCGGCTCCTTATGAGATGCTTCATTTTGTTGCGTTTCTCTATGCCTAACCTTTGGAGGCTTTTTCTCACCTTTTGCTTTTTTTTTGGCTTTGCTTTGCTTTGCTTCTTTTTTAAGCTTCCCTGCCCTGGATTCCCGGGGCTGCAGGTTGTCATAGATTGTGAACCCCAGTACCTTAACAAAGATATGGAATCCCCCATCCATATAGGATACCCTGGCCCGGACCAAACGGAACAGCCAGTTCACCTTACCCTCCAGGGTAAAAAGTTCATGGCCATGCTCTGCCCTTATCCTATAGCTGACCGGATCAAAAAGAATGATGAGGATGGCCAGCAAGAGCAGGCCAAGCACAGCAAGCAGTAATATCCCTATTATTTTCAATATAAGCAGAATTACCAGGAGCATATATCCACATCAACCGCCAATCATCATCAATTTGTCCCGGGTGTACCAAAATCTGTTGTGCCCAGTATAAGCAACCTACGGCAAGACACCTCAGGAACAGGGTCATAAAGCTGTAACTTCTTAAAATATGCAATAATTTTTTATACAATAACTTTCTTAATAAAATAATCTCTTATATAAAATAACCTCTTATGTAAAATGATTTCTTGACATAAAGTAATTTCTTGACATAAAGTAATTTCTTAACATAAAGTAATTCCTTAATGTAAAGCAACTCCTTAAATGTAAAGTAACTTCTTATGTAAAATAACCTCTCACATCAAAGTCTCCCGTATTATGGTAAACCTCCATTATCATTTCCTGGACGAGACGAACCGCTTCCTCTCTTCCCTTTGCGAGTCCGAGAACATGGACATCGGTTCTCCTATAATGGGGATACAGGAGTTCATTCGCTGCGAGGATGTCAAATAAATTATTGGTATTCGAGGCAAAGGCAACGAGGTAAACGCCATAAGCAGCCTCCCGGTTATTGATGGAAGCGATGACCCTGTCCTTTTTCTTTTCCAGCTTTTCACCGACATAAAGTCGTGGGGACCATAAAACCATAAAAAAACCATACCTCTTTCACTTCAAAATTTAATATCCTGTCCGAACAAAGAACTGGTTTACCTAATAGTATACCACATATTACCAGAAAAAATACAGTCCTATTCCTCCAGTATCTCATTTATTATCTCCACACAGGCTGCCTTCTCATACTCATCCGAGCAGCGCCCAAGGCTATAGAGGACATAATCCATGACTTCCTTATGATCATGGAAGAATACCGGCAGCTTATTCATCGTATTTGCCATGACTGCCCGGGTAACCATACGGTCACTCTGTTCAAATAATGCTGACAGCTCTTGGATTAAAGCCTTCTTTTCCTCATAGATCCTATCCTCATCTGCGGTCTCCTCCGAGGCTGCCTGCTTATCAAAATCAATGAATAAGCTACTGGATAATAAATCCTGGGAGCAGAGCAGTACCTGCAGCAGCTGCTCCAGCATCAGACCCGCAGTCAGGGTTCTCTGCCTTTCCTTTACCTCATACAGCGCATCCTCCAAAATCGTGAGCCCATAGGAAATGGATTCCTGGATCCCTTCCAGCTCTGTCAACATTTCCAGCAGCTCCCCGGAGGGATTATTCTTTAACCCGTCCTCAAACAGCTTATTAATTTCCCCGATGATACGGGCCGCCGTCTCCCCGGCATGCTCCATGCCTGCTTCAGCCATGCCTGCATAGGGGGTGCATAAAAGAAGTGCATAGACCTCGTTGGTGATCTCCTGGAGCCCGATATAAACCGTGGTTTCTGTCTCCAGCATTAAGATTGCCGCCCGCAGTAAAGCAAGAGCTTCCCTATAATCCTCCTCTGTAATATCCTTAAAGGATATCCCTGACAGCCGGCGCTTCTTTTCCCACAGCTCCGGGTAAAGCTTTTTCAGTTCTTCCTCCTGATACAGCATGGCAGAGGTGCGGAGGATATAGATAAATGCCTCCAGGGAATTTGTATCCGAACCCAAATATGCGTCTATACTGCCCTTAATCAGTTCAAAATACTTCTGCTTTGTAACGCGGACGGGAAGCTGTCCCAGCATCTCCTTGATTCTTTCGTTGGTAATCACATTATCCCCGGAATCAAAGATATACCGGAGGATCTCCTTGGCAAGCTCCTCCTCGTCCACCGCTTTGACTGTCCCTTTAAACCGGTATTCTACGCGGTTAATCACATGTTCATATATCTGAAAAAGATCCGTATAGGCAGTCAAAGCCTCTACGCGTCCCGTATTACTCTTACGTATCCCATCTATGGTGCGGATCCACTTCTCCCTGGCTTCGCCGCTCTGTCTTTGTAAAATACATTCCCTGATTATTGTATTTAGCTGCTCCAATGTTTCCTGGGCAGCCCTGCTCCAGGTATTTTCATCATCACAAAAGGTCTCATAGAAGGAAAAATAATGCATCGCAAGCCTGACCTTTGCGTAAACCAGGTATTGGTCTGAGAGCTGGTTAAACAGCTGGGGAATTGTCTCCTCTAATTGCTTTCCGTTCCTGATGTCTTTACAAATATGTTTAATGTTTTTATTCATCTCTTTACCGTCCTGTTCTTCTCAATGTAAATTAAGGGCAGCTGCCTTTTAGCTTCTTATAAAAAGATTCATTTTATAAAGCACTCCCATTTTATACGATCATTTTTTCGGTCTTATATTCCTTATTATAACAGCAAACCTCACCAGGCACTAGATATATATTACATATTTCCTATGATTTTATAGAATAGCTATCCCATAAGAATCCACCCGTTATTCATAAAAACCATGTAAAAAATTTGGCCATGTATTAAGGCCATGTATTAAGAAGTGCCTATTATAAATATAATAAGCACCCTAGTTTCCAGTTATTTAATTCTCCGGCCGAATTCAACCGGCAGGCCATCCGCCTACTTTTTTGTCACATGCTCATGGGTAAACAGATGATCCATGCAATATTCATAATTACCGTCACATTTAGAACAGAAACGGAATTCCAAGTCTTCGCCGTCCAGCTCCGTCCTTCCACAGACTGCACATTTATGTCTCGTTATTACATTCTTCCCACGGAACTGGCTGACAGTCCCATGGTTCCTCGGATCCTGCATCTGCTTGCGGTAATCCGCCTTACGCTTGATTTCACTGGGGGAAATCCTGCGGTAATTCCTGGTTCCAAAGAAGAACAAAAGGAAATTGCCAAAGGTCAACACCAGCGGAATGATTAATATTGCAGCACCACCTGAAATGTAGTTATAAATGTAGTAGAGGTAAATAAGCCCCTCTAAAACCGCCATGTATTTCGCCTTGACAGGAATCAGGAAATAAATATAAAACTGTATATTCGGATACAGGGCAGCAAAGGCAAAAAACATAGTGCTGCAGATCAAGCCCATGGAATCAAAGGCCGGAAAGCTGACTCCCGTAACCAAATAGATAATCAGATAGCCTATAATGTTTAATATCACTCCTGAAAAGAAATACAGGTTTAACCGGAAGGCCCCCCAATTCTGTTCCAGGGAGTTGCCGATCATATAATAAAAATAGGTTGATATGGCAAAAAAGATAATACTGCGTATATCGCTATAGGGTATGATGAAGGTAACCAGCCTCCAGACCTGTCCCTGCAGCACCTTACCAAAATCCAGGGAAAGATATGTGAATAATACATCCGGCATAAAGCTGCCGAGGATCAACCCTAAGCAGAATATACCAACAATATATCTCATCAGGTTGGGTATCGCATACCTTCCAAACTTTCTCTCTAATTTATTTATCAAATTCACGTCAAACACCTGTACCTTTCAAATACAACTAGAATACCTTTTTCTTTCTGAAAATAAACACGGTAATAGAAGCAATAACCAGGGCGGCACATACTGCTATAATAAACCCGTAGGGATTATCCTGTCCGGGAATATGTGAAAAGTTCATTCCGTAAAAGCTGGCAACCATCGTGGGTATGGAAAGAACAATCGTAATAGCGGCTAAAAACTTCATAACAATATTCTGATTATTTGATATAATCGAAGCAAATGCATCCATCGTTCCACTTAAAATACCACTATAAATATTCGCCATCTCAATGGCCTGCTTATTCTCAATAATCAGATCCTCCAATAGATCCTCATCCTCCGGATAATGCTTGATATTCTCCAGCTTTAACATTTTTTCAAATACAACCTCATTGGAGCGTAGTGAGGTTGTGAAATATACCAAGCTTTTTTCCAATTCCAATAAATCAATCAGCTCACGGTTCTGTGTTGAAATATGAAGCTTACGTTCAATTTCTTCACTTTTCCGGTCAATCGTACGCAGGTCCTGAAGAAATGTTGAAGCATTCCGGTAAAGGATCTGGATGATAAACCTAGTCTTCTTATAAGTATAGAAATCTCTGACACGGCCGTCAATAAAGCATTTTAGCACCGGCGTCTCCTCCAGGCACACTGTAATCATGTAATTATCAGCTACGATAATTCCAAGTGGAATTGTAACATAACGGTCCTTATCATTTCTTCTCTCGAGTGCAGGAATATCTACTATAATCAAGGTATAATTATCCTCAACCTCAATTCTGGCCCGTTCTTCCTCATCCAGAGGAGCCCTAAGATGGTCCACATCAATTCCTGTTGCTTCAGCAATTTCCATTAACTCTGTTGCAGAGGGAGCGGTCATCGCAACCCAGCAGCCTTCCGTAATTTCGGTCATTCTCTGCAATGAGCCTTCTGTCGTTCTAAAAATATCAATCATAAATGCTCCTTCCACTGCCTATGAGCAGGTGCCCCTCCGGGTATATGTCCTTCCCGGGGTACACGCAAGAAAAACAGCATCCAGACCTAGCAGACCGGATTTTGGCCGGCTATGCCCTCAACATATCCTCTACTATTCATAGCAGTCCCTATTAAATTTTGTTTTCGTATTCGGTTCTGACTACTACCAGGGCCGGCTTCCATCCATACCACATCCTTTTTTTCCTAAATTCGTAAAATAATAGGGGCAGCTTAATACCACATTATATTTTTATTTTTCCAGGAACATGCCCCTCACTGAAAAAGATGAATTTCCGAGGGAATTCATCTTAATTTCAGTAGCAGGTTTCTTTTTAACCTGAACTTATTATAAGTTTTTATCCTACCTTTGTCAAATAAAACAAAATTTTATAATATTTATAATTTCCTAAGAAAGTATTCTTATGCAGGGTATGGCTCTATAAAAATTTTATGGGGAAGATTATTATTTCCCGTATCATCTCTTATATTTTTTGTTGCATTTTTTCCTAATATAGCATATAAATTTACTTAGGGCATTAATTTTCCATATAATCCCAACCAAAAATTAATATGTTGAACTTAAGAATTTGTTGGCGTATAATAAAGAAAGTTGATTTTTATCTTTATATGTAGTAAACAGGAGTGATTAGAATGAAAAAGATCTATAACCTCGGTATAGATATCGGTTCTACAACCGTTAAAATCGTGATTATCAATAATGAGGGAACGCTGCTTTTTTCCGATTATGAGCGTCACTTTGCCAATATACAGGAAACCCTGGCCAGTTTAATTAAAAAGGCCCAGGAAAAGCTTGGGGATGTTACTGTATTGCCGGTCATAACCGGTTCAGGCGGGTTAACCATCTCAAAGCACCTTGATATTCCCTTTGTCCAGGAGGTAGTTGCGGTATCAACTTCCCTTCAGGATTATGCCCCTCAGACCGACGTAGCCATTGAGCTGGGCGGCGAGGATGCAAAGATTATTTATTTCTCCAACGGAATTGAACAACGGATGAACGGAATCTGTGCCGGAGGTACAGGCTCCTTTATTGACCAGATGGCAAGCCTCCTAAAAACAGATGCTTCCGGCCTCAACGAATATGCCAAAAGCTATCAGGCCATCTATCCCATTGCCGCGCGCTGCGGCGTATTTGCAAAATCGGATATCCAGCCCTTAATTAATGAGGGCGCCACGAAGCCGGATCTTTCCGCTTCTATCTTCCAGGCTGTTGTCAACCAGACAATCAGTGGCCTGGCCTGTGGAAAGCCCATCCGTGGCAATGTGGCCTTTCTGGGCGGTCCCCTTCATTTCCTCGGGGAATTGAAGAACGCCTTTGTCCGTACCTTGAATTTAAAGGAAGACCAGATTATTGCCCCTGAGCATTCCCATCTCTTTGCAGCCCTTGGTGCGGCAATGAATGCAAAGCAGGACTACCAGGCAGACCTGTCCGCTTTATTTGAAAAGCTGTCCCGTGGGATCAAAATGGATTTTGAGGTAAACCGGCTGCAGCCCCTATTTACAAGTGAAGAAGATTACCAGGCCTTTCAAGACAAGCATTCTGTACATACTGTCAAAAAGGGCGATTTAAATACTTATGAAGGAAACTGCTTCCTGGGCATTGATGCCGGCTCTACCACTACTAAGGTAGCCCTGGTGGGTGAGGACGGCTCCTTATTATACTCCTTCTACAGCAATAATAATGGCAGTCCCCTTAAAACCACCATACGTGCCATCAAGGAAATCTACGACACCCTGCCGGACAACGCCAGGATTGTACGCTCCTGCTCCACCGGCTATGGGGAAGCCCTAATCAAGGCCGCCTTGATGCTGGATGAAGGTGAGGTTGAAACCGTCGCCCACTATCACGCCGCCGCCTTTTTCGAGCCTGAGGTGGACTGCATCCTGGACATCGGCGGGCAGGATATGAAATGTATTAAGATCAAGAATGAATCCGTAGATAATGTCCTATTAAATGAGGCTTGCTCCTCCGGCTGCGGCTCCTTTATCGAAACCTTTGCAAAATCCTTAAATTATGAAGTCCAGGATTTCGCCAAGGTTGCCCTGTATGCTGAAAATCCCATCGACCTGGGAACCCGTTGTACGGTATTTATGAATTCAAAGGTAAAGCAGGCCCAGAAGGAAGGCGCTACCGTCGCTGATATCTCCGCCGGCCTGGCCTATTCCGTTATTAAAAATGCCTTATATAAGGTAATTAAAATTACCAATCCCAAGGATCTCGGCAAAAAAATGGTTGTCCAGGGCGGAACCTTTTATAATGACGCTGTTCTTCGAAGCTTTGAGATCATCTCCGGCTGTGAAGCCGTAAGGCCTGATATCGCGGGCATTATGGGCGCCTTTGGCGCGGCTTTGCTGGCGCGGGAGCATTATGAGGGTGAAGAAACCTCCATGCTTTCGATTGATGCCATTAATGAGCTGAAATTCGAAACAGCACTGGCACGCTGCAAGCGCTGTACCAACAGCTGCCTGCTCACTGTCAATAAATTCACCGGAGGAAGGCAGTTCATCTCCGGCAACCGTTGTGAGCGTGGGCTTGGCAAAGAAAAGAATGTTGATAATATTCCTAACCTTTTTGAATATAAGCTGGACCGGTATTTTGATTATGAACCGCTGCCCGAGGCTGAGGCAGGGCGCGGGGTCGTTGGTATCCCCAGGGTGCTGAATATGTACGAGAATTATCCCTTCTGGTACACCTTCTTTACCAAGCTGGGCTACCGGGTAGTGCTGTCACCGACCTCAAGCAGGAAGATCTACGAGCTGGGCATCGAATCCATTCCCAGTGAATCCGAATGCTATCCGGCAAAGCTGGTGCACGGGCATGTGAAATGGCTGATCGACCAGGGTGTCCGCTATATCTTCTATCCCAGCATCCCCTATGAGCGCAGGGAGATTGCCGGAACAAACAACCATTACAACTGCCCTATTGTAACCTCCTATCCGGAGAATATTAAGAATAATGTAGAGGAGCTGCGGGATCCTTCCATCCTGTTTGAAAGTCCCTTCCTGTCCTTTGAAAGCATCGAAATTGCAGGGAACCGCCTGGTGGAATTGTTCGCCTGCAAGCCCGGTATCTCTGAAAAAGAGGTAAGGGCTGCCGTCACTGCGGCCTGGGAAGAGCTTTCTGTGGCGAGGGAGGATATGCGCAAAAAGGGTGAGGAGACCATTGCCTATTTGCAGGCTTCAGGCAGAAAAGGCATCGTTCTGGCCGGCCGCCCTTACCACGTGGATCCTGAGATCCATCATGGCATACCGGAGTTAATCAACTCCTATGGTGTAGCCGTCCTTACAGAGGATGCCATCTCACACCTCGGTGAAGTGGACCGTCCCACCATTGTAGTGGACCAATGGATGTACCATTCACGTTTATATGCCGCTGCCTCCTATGTCCGCAACCAGCCGAACCTGGAATTAATCCAGTTAAACTCCTTTGGCTGTGGCCTGGATGCGGTAACCACTGACCAGGTAAGCGACATCCTGTCAAAATCCGGCAAGATCTATACCGTATTGAAGATCGATGAGGTAAATAATTTAGGTGCCGCAAGGATCCGTATCCGTTCCCTCCTGTCCGCAGTCCGTGAACGGGAAACCAAGCACCTAACGGCAAAGGTAGTCTCCTCTGCCCACGAGCGTGTAATATTTACGGAGGAGATGAGGGAAACCTATACCATTCTTGCCCCGCAGATGTCACCGATCCATTTTGACCTGCTGGAGCCCGCCCTCAGAAGCGGTGGCTACAAGGTTGAGGTATTGCCAAATGACAACCGCAAGGCAGTGGATGTGGGGTTGCAATATGTTAATAATGACGCCTGCTATCCCTCCCTGATGGTGGTAGGCCAGATCATGGATGCCTTGCTTTCCGGAAAATATGATTTAAATAAAGTGGCCGTCATGATTACCCAGACCGGAGGCGGCTGCCGTGCTACCAACTATATCGGCTTCATCCGAAGAGCCCTGGAAAAAGCCGGCATGTCACAGATTCCGGTAGTCTCCTTAAGTGCCTCCGGCCTTGAGAAAAATCCGGGTCTTAAGGTTACGCCCCAGCTGCTGATCGCAGCGATGCAAGCCTTGGTTTACGGCGATGTCTTCATGCGGGTACTGTACCGTACCAGACCCTATGAGAAAATTCCCGGCTCCGCTAACGCCCTTCACCATAAATGGAGGGATATCTGCATCAAGAGCCTTGAAAACGGCGCCAAATGGGGCGAATATAAAAAGAACCTCCGTGGAATCATCCAGGATTTTGATACTCTCTCGCTGGATGAAACCATCAGGAAGCCAAGAGTGGGCATTGTTGGGGAAATCCTTGTTAAGTTCCTTCCTTCCGCCAACAATTACCTGGTAGAGCTTCTGGAGGCTGAGGGAGCTGAGGCGGTAATGCCTGATTTACTGGATTTCTTTATGTACAGCTCCTACAACAATAATTTTAAGGCCAGATACCTGGGAAAGAAGAAATCCTCCGCCTATATTGGAAATACAGTTATCTGGGCATTGGAAATGCTCCGTTCGGCTGCGACGAAGGCCTTCGAAAAGAGCACCCGCTTTACCCCGCCCGTGCCGATTAAAACCTTGGCCGACTACGCCGAGACCGTAGTCTCCACTGGCAACCAGACCGGTGAGGGCTGGTTCTTAACCGGTGAGATGCTGGAGCTGATCCACTCCGGTGTAAAAAACATCGTTTGTACACAACCTTTTGCCTGCCTGCCAAACCATATCGTAGGCAAGGGTGTTATCAAGGAATTACGCAGGCAACATCCGGAAGCTAATATCGTAGCCATTGACTATGATCCGGGTGCCAGTGAGGTTAACCAGCTAAACCGGATTAAGCTCATGCTTGCAACCGCTGTAAAGAACATGGATAAGAATGAGATACCGGTAGAAAAGGTGCATATGGAAAGTACTCAGGCTGAGCTGCAGTATGAATAATGCGGCATGGATGATGCGGCATGGATGATGCGGTATGAATGATGCGGTATGAATATGCGGTATGAATGATAAGATAATTTGAGCGTCAAATGGGCAGGATTTAGGCCGTGAAGTGAATAAGCACGCATCTATATCCGCCGCGCTAGTATAAAGAAGACCTGTGTTGGGAGAATCATAAGATTCATTGACGGAATGATTAACAGGAAGGGCGTGTATGCTTTGGCATGCATGCCCTTCCTGTTAATTATCACAAAAGGACGTTGCAAAGAAAAAAAACTATTCCATACTATATCATAGAACCAACCCCATTTTATATCAGTTTTTTGAGGTTACACAGACTTTGGAACGGCCTCCTAAGATCTGGTCTCCACCTGAAGCTCTTCCATCTAATCAGAATTATTCTGCTTACTGTCGTCTTTATCCGTACAAGGACAGTCTCCTGCTTCTTCTGTGTCCGCTGTGTCCGTTATGACTGTTTCCGGCTTCTTTTCATAATTTGTCTCTATTTTCCCGTCCCTGCCTAATTCTTCCGAGAATTCATGTGCGAACTGGGCTTCCAGCCCTCTTCGGTCAAGATGCTTTATGCCCTTATCTGGCTTCGCCTTCCTGGACCACTTCATGAGCAGGTAAATCAAGGAAAAAGCAACCGTCATCCCAATACCGGCAATCAATCCCGAGGTCTGCCCGGAGATAAAGGGCATACTGGCAATTATGACAATAATACTGATTAATGCGATCCAGGAGGTGAAGGGAAATCCCGGCATCTGGCACTTTCCTTCCGGAGGGCACCCATTGCATTTACGAAAACGGATATGGGTAGCCATAATTACTCCATAGGTCAGCAATGTAGCAAAGCCGCCGGAGCTGATCAGGAACAGATAAACACTTGGGAAAAATTGTCCGGCTCCCAAAGCCAGCAGCATTGCAAGTCCGGAAAACATAATTCCCCGGTAAGGTACATCCGTTGACTCCTTTAGCCACCTCGGCGCATGCTCCTCCTCCGCAAGTGTGCGTATCATCCTTCCCAAGCCAAACATGGCTGCCAGCATAGTTGAAAGAATGGCCGTCACCAAGATAAAATTAATTACAATACCTGCCCAGGACATCCCCCAGCGCGTCAATGCGGCAACCATCGGACTGACATCTTCACTTAATTCTCCCGTCGGTATCAAAGGCAGAAGGGAAATGGCGGACAACACGTAAAGACTTACCAAGGCTACAACCGTATAGAGAATTGCCTTCGGTATGGTTCTATGGGGATCCTTTGCCTCCGAGGAAGCCATTGCAATAATCTCAAAGCCGGCATAGGCAAATACGACAATCAGCATACTGCCTGCAATGCTTCTGACCCCTCCGGGCAGCATAGGCTCCCTAGCCAGTTCTCCGACCCCAAGGGCAGCAACTCCCCTTATGGCTCCTACAATCAACAACAGGGCCAGCACAATAAATGCCACCACCGCAAATACCTTTACAATAGCCAGGCTTGATTCCAGCTTGCTCAGCTTACTGGCTCCCAGGAGATTTAGCAATGTCGTTGCAATGATGATAACACAGCCCAATATGGGTATCGATATACCCGGATACCATTCTCTAATCAGGATGGATGCTGCTATTGCTTCGCTTGACATTGCCAATACCATACCGGTCCAATATACCCAGCCTATGACAAAGCCAGCACCCGGCCCAAATACATTTGCCGTAAAGGTGTAAAAAGAACCGGAAGCCGGATTTGCGACAATCATTTCTGATAATGCAAAAAGAATAAAATAAATTAAAATACCACCTAGTATATAGGATATAACAATTGCCGGCCCTGCTGCCCTTATAGCAACTGCAGAGCCCAGAAAAAAGGAGCCCCCAATCACAGAACCCATAGCCATCATCGTCAATTGCCAGGCGGATAAGCCTTTCTCATGCTGCTTCATCCTCACATTTCCTCCTCATCTTTATCTCTTCCCCATTCTCGTCTCTTCCCCACCTTCGTCCCTTCCATAGCCTCGTCTCTTCCTTATCTTCGTCCCTTCCATAGCCTCGTCTCTTCCTTATCTTCGTCTCTTCCATATCCTTATCTCTTCCTTATCCCTCATCTTCTCTTCACTCTCATTCTTCGAAAAGATTCTTCCGTTATTTGTAACGATCCGAATTAGATGTATTTCCCCAAAAATAATATTTACATTTATTATGCCTAAATTCTAAAATTACATTCGGTTTCCGAATTGCACCAAAAACAAAAAATTAGAGACAAAAAAACAGCCCCTTCCAGGAAGCATATTGCAATCCTAAGGAGCTGTTACAGTTCAGCTTATATTTATTTATTTTCAATCTGCCAGTCAATGGGATCAAGCCCGTTTTGCTTTAAAAACTCATTGGTCCTGCTAAAATGCCGGCAACCGAAAAATCCACGGTAGGCAGACAGCGGGCTCGGATGGGGTGCCTCCAAAATAAGATGCTTTGGGTTATTCAGCATGGATTTCTTTTGCTGGGCAGGCCTGCCCCATAATAAAAATACAATCGGACGGTCCTGGGCATTCACGGCCTGGATAACTGCATCCGTAAAAAGCTCCCAGCCCTTTCCCTGATGGGAATTAGCCTGATGTGCACGGACCGTCAAAACCGTGTTCAACAGAAGGACACCCTGTCTTGCCCATTTTTCCAAATATCCGTTATCCGGTATATAGCATCCCAGATCCTCCTGAAGCTCCTGGTAAATATTGACCAGGGACGGAGGTATCTCCACATTCGGTTTTACAGAAAAGCATAGGCCATGGGCCTGCCCTTCATTATGATAGGGATCCTGCCCCAGCACAACAACCTTGACCTGGCTTAAGGGTGTGAAATGAAATGCATTAAAAATATCATCCGCATTGGGATATATGGTATAATGCGTATATTCTGACCTTACGAATTGATATAGCTGCGAATAATAAGGCATCCGGAACTCCTTGCCAACCGCCTCCAACCAATCATTATTAATCGCTCCCAAAGCTATTTCCCCTTTCCTGATAAACGCGATCCATAGCTACAATTATGATTATAGCTTTATTATGATCTATAATTGTATAACTACAACTATAACTACAAATTACAATCTACAATTACAACCTATAACCTATAATTACAACTTATAGTTACAACCTATAATTATAACCTGATACTAACGCCTTTCTCATGCAAATAGCGTTTAAGCTCCAAAATCTCTAACTCCTTGTAGTGGAATAGGGATGCAGCCAGAGCTGCGTCTGCCTTTCCTTCTGTCAGGGCATCATAAAAATGCTCCATATTCCCTGCACCGCCGGAAGCGATTACAGGTACCGGCACATTTTCAGAAATAGTTCTTGTCAGCTCAAGGTCATAGCCATCCTTTGTACCATCGCAGTCCATGCTGGTAAGTAAAATTTCACCGGCACCGAGGTCACAGGCCTTCATTGCCCATTCCACCGCATCAATACCCATATCAACACGTCCGCCATTTTTATAAATATTCCAGCCGCCTCCGGGTCTTCGTTTTGCATCAATTGCCAGCACTACGCACTGGCTCCCGAATTTATCCGCTGCTTCGCTTATCAGGCTAGGATTTAAGATTGCTGCCGTATTCACGGCGATCTTATCTGCGCCTTCCCGAAGGATTATTTTAAAATCATCTACTGTACGGATACCTCCGCCAACGGTAAAGGGAATGAATACGGTCTCAGCTACCCTGCGGACCATATCGATCTTAATCGTCCTTGCATCCGAGGAAGCCGTAATATCGAGGAAAACCAACTCATCGGCTCCCGCCTTATCATAAGCAGCCCCTACCTCTACCGGGTCACCTGCATCCCTTAAATTAACAAAATTAATCCCTTTTACTACCCTGCCGTTATGCACATCCAAACATGGAATAATTCTCTTTGTATACATGGCTTCACTCTCCTATCACGTCAAACAGCAATCCATACCAACTTCTGAATATGCCCTTTTAATATACTTTTTGGTATGTTTCTGATATGCCCTTGAATCCTTTTAATAATGCTGTCTTATTTAATCTTATAGCGCCGCAAAATTCTTTAATATGGCAAGCCCCACATCCCCACTTTTTTCGGGATGGAACTGGCAGGCAAATACATTGCCCTTTTCTACAGAAGCATGTATCAAAGTACTATAGAAGGTGGATGCAGCCACATCCGCCTCATGTTTTGCTTTTAAATAATAGGAATGTACGAAGTAAACATAGGACTGATCCGGGATTCCTTTGAATAATCTGGATTCCGGGTTAATTGTTAAGGAATTCCAGCCCATATGGGGAATCTTTATTCCCTCACAGTCCGGGATACGCAGAATCTCTCCCTCCAGTATGGATAAGCCTCCCACACCGTCACACTCATCACTTCGCCCGAACAGCAGCTGCAGTCCCAGGCATATCCCAAGCAAGGGTGTGCCTTTTTTTGCAATTTCCTTAATCACATCCACCAATTGATAATGCTGCAGCTTCTCCATTGCATCACCGAAATTGCCAACCCCTGGAAGTATGACTTTATCAGCCTTTAACAGGCTTTCCCTGTCCCTTGTTATTACTGCTTCTTCCCCCAGGTAAGCAAGCGCCTTCTCCACGCTTTTCAAATTACCCGCATCATAATCAATTATAGCTATCATTCTTATGCCCATGCCTTTCCTTGACTGAAGACCCATTCATATAAACCGTGAACATAGCAAGTCCGAGAGTACCGGTCTAATCCTGCGTCAGTTGTTCCTGTTATGCATCAATTATTTATATTATTATCTACTACATCATACACTGCTAAACTATATTTCTCCATATTATCATAGGAAATGATTTTCATCGCCTGCTTTTCTGAAAGCTTGAATTCATTATCTAATTCTGCCAGTATCTGCTCCCTGACATACTTTAAGTCACTTTCAATCCCCAACAGCGTAGCAAGCTCTATGTACTTATCATATCTCCTCAGACCCTTTAACAAAGAATCTAAGGCCTGCGGATAGTCTTTCACGGAATAATAGTTATTATAGGAATTCAGCTGCTTATTAACATACATAACCGTCATGATTTTATCGTATATGGCGATATCCTCATCCTTGATCTCCATACCGTATACCTCATTATATGCCTCGGTATACTTCTGCCCGTCAAAGTAATTAGTTGCCTTCTCTATACTTAAGGTATAGGAAACCATATTGGTTCCCACTAATACTAAGGTTGCCAATAATCCAAAGAAGATAAACACAATGGTAGCACCTAAACGGTTAATTCTTCCTTCATCCTCTTCGATATCATCAATTACCTGGATAATTTCCCTGTTTTTCTTTTGTTTTTTCTCTTTTTTAACTTTCGCAGCCTTTCCCTTGCTGCCTTCTTCCTCTTCTCCTGCCGCCGAAGCTCCCTTTTTGCCTTTTCTTGTTTTCTTACCAGCTCCGGTCTCTTCCGGTTCTTCGCCCGCTTTCCCCTTTGCTTTCTTTACTTTCCCTGTCTGTGGAGGAGCCTCTGCTAATTCATCTGCCTTTTCTGCTCCTGCTTCCGAAACAGCTGCCTTCTTTTTTGCCTTACCATTTTTAACATTGCCAAACAGAAGCTGCAGAAGACTTTTCTTTGGCTTTTCACCATCTGACGCTTCATTCCTTTTTGCCTTCTTTTCCTTCTTCGCCTTTTTCCCTTTTTTATCCGGTACTTTGCTTAGAGCTTCCTCTTCCTGGGCTTCAAGGTCACTTAAGGAAGAGATTCCCCTTAAGGCATCAGAAAATACCTCTCCGACGTTGCTGGGCATACTATCTTTTTGGGGTGGTTCCACAGGTTTTCCCTGCAGTAGGTCGTTAATTGCCCTCACATCCTCTGATACCGGGTCGTCCGAAGCTATCTGGTTCAGAAGACTTAAAAAATCATCATCCGCTACTCCGGCCTCATCCAGAGCTTTGGGAGCTTCCGAAACAGCGTCCGCCGCTTCCTCCCTAAGCTCTAATTCCTGGGGGTTTAACCCTTGGGACTTTAGTTCCATATCCTCGGATTGCCCATCCTGATCCATAGTGTAATCATCGGGCGCTGTGCTAAGACTATCTAATAATTCATTTAAATCCGGGTCAAAATCCTCCGCTTCCAATTCCGGAATCTCCTCCAGAAGCTGATTGTCCTCTGAATGCTGATCCACGTCCTCATCAGATTCCCCATCATTAAATGTACCCGCCAGCAATTCTGCCAGGTCACTTTGAAGCTCCTGATCCTCAAGACCCTCTTCCAAAGCTTTTTCCTCTGATCCATGTCTGCCGTCATATGTCTGTCCCTCAGAAGCCTTGTCAGCCAGTGTCTCCTGCATCGTCTCCGGTTCAGTCATTAACTCCGGCATCGACCCAGCTTCCGTCAGCAATTCTGGCATTGCCCCTGCTCCAGCCATTGCTTCCGCCATAGTTCCAGGTTCAGTCAGCAATTCCGTCATAGTCCCAGATCCAGCCATCACTTCCGTCATGGTTCCTGGTTCAGCCATCACTTCCGTCATGGTTCCCGTTCCAGTCATTACTTCCGTCATGGTTCCTGGTTCAGCCATCACTTCCGTCATGGTTCCTGTTCCAGTCATTACTTCCGCCATAGTTCCAGGTTCAGTCGTCACCCCTGACCTTGTCCCCTGTTCAGCCATTATTTCTGACACATTCCCAGATCCAGTCATTAACCCCTGCCCGCTGCCTTCCCCGGATATCCCGGCTGTAACAGCAGCTTTTGCCATAGCCCCGGTTTCATCTGTCCCGGGCCTCTTCACCGCTGCTTCCTCATGTCCATATAAAAGCTGGGAAATATCCTCTCCGAATAATTCCTCATCGCTAATTACAGTCTCTATTTCTATATCCCTTAAATCCTCGCCCAGATCATAGTTATCAAAATCCTCCAGGTCACTTAAATCCATGGGATACGGCGTATAGTCCTGCCAATCGTCTGCAGCTTGGTCATCAGCAGCGATCCCAGGACTATATAACTCTTCTATATTATTCATATCATCCAAGTTGTCTTGAACAAGCTGCAGGCTGCTTCGATTTCCACCTGACGAATTTGCAACTCTTTTCTTCTTATAGATATTTTCTGCTGATGGAGCAGTCGTTTTAACTGAATTTAATAAGCTGTCAAGATAAGATTCATTTGACACCTTACTCCTCTTATCCTGGCAGTCCTCGCAATATTCTATTCCGTCTGGTATATTCGTCTTACATATCTTACATCTTGCCATCCATGCACCGTCCACTTTTTTGTAAATAAAATTCTAACAAGCCTCGTATTCATCCTTGAATTTGATTAGCCAACATTGACGTCAGAATTTAAATTAGCTATGATTTTTCTTAGGTCAACTATTTCAATTGTCCTATCCTCCCTTTCAAAAACCCCTATAATCACATTCTTCTGGTTTATTGAAAGCCTTTTATTTAATTCCTTTATCTCATCCTTACTAACCTTATGTATTCCGCTGACACTGTCCACATGGAACGCAACATGCAGATTATTAACATTCGCAATAATATTCATGTCGCTCCCATCGTTTGCGCTCTCTAAACCAAAACATGCGGCTAGATTAACAATAGGAAGGACAATCTCCCTTGGTATGATAATTCCTTCAATAAAGGGGTGCGAATTTGGTACCGGTGTTGGCTCTTTGTCATAAGGAAGGATCTCCTTAATATCGTTGATATTAATCCCATATGGATTTTTACCAACCTTAAACTCCAAAATCTCAACCTCAGATGCTCCACCCATAAATACATCCATCTCCATACAATTACCTCCATATAAGTATCTATTTTGAAATAACTTTGGGAAAAATGACAAATAGTCCAAAAATTCATCTTCCTATATTATCGAATCAAAATACATGATTCGATAATTGAGATGCACGGCGCAAAAGCAGCGCCTTTTATCAGAAGCCAAAAACGACTTCTAATAACTAGTATTATAGTGTTAAAGTCATGTTTTGTAAAGGCACAAAACCGGGTTTCATCCAGTGTCTCCAACCCATATTTCCATTATTTTAATTTAACCCTCATATGTATATCGGTAGAATTATCTAAATTATTTAGCTGATTTTTAAATTGATCGCAATAAAAATGCAAAACCTACATAACCTTGTCGATTTACGTTCTTCATCTTAATCGCAATCATCAAAAAAGACATGCTAAAATAACATGTCTTCCGGGAGTTACCACCTGCGCACCACCGCTCACTCTGCCAGGTAGGGCACTGTTGCACCAATGGCTGTAGCAAATACTGCATGGGGAGGAATGATAAAATTGATGGGGTATAATTTACCGACTTCCCCAAAAACGGTTTCCGCCTGGGGCAGGGTAGTTAAGGCTCCAGTTAATACTACATCGTGGATGGGGCTGTCCAGGCAGGCAAATACAGCCAGCATTCCAATGGTCTGAAAAACCATATTAATAGCTCCAAGGGCTAAGTCTTCCTTCCTGGCTTCACTTTTAATATGCCCAAAATTAGAAGCCGTGGTGAGGGGCGGAAGCTTTGGTATGATCTGTCTGCTTATGTCCTGGATTGTCAGGTCTACCTTCGTTAAGTCCCCTGTTTCCGCAATGGATGAAATTAGGGCAATGTCATTTTCATTAATTAATTTGGAGGAAAGTCCAAGCAGGGAGCCTCCGCCCACACCGCTTCCTCCAATATGGGTGATCTGGCCCTCTAATACCCTTACATAGGCAGAACCTGTCCCCATGCTGACCACCAGGGCCTGCTCCAGCTCGGACAGCATCACACCGCCAAGCCCTATGGCTTGAAATTCATCTATCTTAAAGGTCGGTATTCCGTAGATATCATCATCGATAAAGGATGCGCCGACCCCCGTGAGTACAATTTTAGAAATATCCTTCAATGATAATTTGTATCTATGTATGAAATGTCCTATCGCACCATATAAGGAGGTAATTTGATCTGTAGCCCTTACCTGCAGGCTTCCCAGCATTTGATCTTTCGTACGGAACGCTACTATTTTTGTTGTAGAACCTCCCACGTCAATTCCTAATATAATGCCCATAAGCCTCTCCTTTCATTTCCATATACCTCATTATATGCCATTTGCTAATTCTATGACGCAAGAGCAATTTTGTCAACAAAAATATAAGGATGGGCGTGAAAATAGCTCTAAATAAAAAGCTGTTACCTATCATATTGATATAGCCACCCCGGGACAGACAATGCTCTTGTTGATCATTTTCCATCCTGGGGACAGCATATCCTTTTAATAGATACAGCTTTTTTATGTTTAGGGTTTCCTAGCATATTAATATTATAAGATTAAACCTCAATCACGGATGCGATCAGTTGGTTTTTATCCATTTCCGGTGTGATCCCCTCAGGGAATGTCAAATCTCCAACTAGAATATTATCAGCAGCCTTAGAATTTGACAAGTCAAGTTCTATCACATGGGGTATATCCTGAGGCAGGCCTGTTACAGGTATCATATCAAAGAGACGGTTCAAAACCAGCCTTTTTGCCTGAAGAAACTCAATCCCGGTATACCTTACTGCCACGTCAGCCTTTACAGCGTCCGTGAAAAGCACCTTCTGGAAATCAACATGCTGGTACTCATAATCCTTCGGGTTTGTCTGGATCGCCTTAACCATTACCTCTGAGCCCTGCTGGTCTTCCCCTTCTAATTTTAATATACAATTCCGTCCATATTTTTTATAGACCTTTTTAAACTCCTCTTTCTTTATAGCAATCGCTACCGAATCAAGCC
>JARKQP010000864.1 GCA_029974875.1 Mobilitalea sp. | reverse complement strand
GTTGATGCACTTCCACATGCTGTTAAAGTTGCAACCATCAAAGCTGCCATTAATGCTGATAATACTTTTTTCTTCATTTTGTAATCCTCCCTTTTAATTATATATGCTGACGTGATTTATCACGTTGCTTTTATTTAATTTTTATACAACGGCCTGCCAGGCATCATCATTGCATTTATTAGCTCGCTTTTTCACTTTTTCTTACAGGCTATTTTTATCATTGGTAAAAGTGTATCGTCTATCTATTTTACAACCGGGTACTCATTACAAAGCAGTCTGTATGCCGGTTCATCTTCTTCTACGACAGGATATCTTCCCAGTGGCTCTTTGAAGAAGTTATCTGTATTGTCATCGTTTGTCATAGATACTTCACCAATCAGGGCCGGCCCACCTTCAGGAATAATGAACTCATGCGCCAGATGCGGGTATAAAGTCATGCTCTCTCCTCTACGGAGAGTAACCTTGCTGCCTGCCGGCAGAGTATATTGTCTGCCGTCCTGGCAGATCAGGACATCCGTATCAAGATATTCGCCTGTCTCCGGGCTTGTGTTGTAGAAAGTGAAAATAATATCATTTCCCCCACGGTTTATGATGTCTTCCATTTTGTTCTTATGATAATGCATTGGTGACACCTGACCGGAATCACACATCATAATCTTTTCAGCATAAATCTTTTTATACTTTGGATTATGTACATTGCCGTTTCTGATTGTGATAAGTGCCAGTCCGAGCGTATCAAAATGTCCCTCTCCATAATCCGTCACATCCCAGCCAAGGGCATTGTCACGGATTTCATCATATTCATGACCCTTGGTCGCCCAATCCTCCGGGGTAAAGCCCAGGAATGGCGGAAGGGCGAACCTGTACTCGTTCAGCATGGCCTCAAACTTTTTGATTACTGCATTGATTTCAGATCTTTTCATTACTGATTCTCCTTTTGTCCTTTTATCTTACTAATTCTATCAATAACCTTTTCAAGCTCCCCTTTGCCTTCAATCACAGAGAACTTCAGGGTGTTCGTTTCTTTCTCGAAGGGCTGGAGATAATGGACGCTGTTATTTTCAATGTGGTACAGCTTGCCATATACGCTGGAATTAGACGGTTCCAGTCCCAGAACATAATCTCCGGAAGCCATGGACTTCCACTCCATAAAGTACGGAAGATTTTTCTGGTTAAATTCGATTGTAAGTCCAATGTTCAGCTCGTGGTTTGCCACCAGTACGACCGTATCCAGATTTTCATCAGACTGCAGGTCGTGAATAAATACATATTCACATTCGTTGTCAATTGGCGGTTCCATCATGTTCCAGTGTTCTTCATGTTCTACGGAGAATTGTTCCCTGCCCGTTACCTTCCCGGTCGGAGCATACAGCCGGCAATTTTCATTCAGGAATGGATAACCCCTATTGCAGTGGTACAGCAGCATCAGAGGTTCCGCGCGAAATGCCTGGTTCTCAATCTCGTCAGTTACAGTAATACTGTTTTCACCCAAAACACTCTCAATTCTTCTGCGGAGTACCATATTTTCACCGAACAGCTCAGCTTCCCGCATCTCCCCGGAAATAATCAGTTTACAGGTATCGCCTTCACTTACCACGTCCGTACTCACATGTTCTGCAGGAGTTGTACGTATTCTTCCGTGCATTGGGTAATCTTTTCCGCCTACCGTACATGGCGCACAGATATTTTCCAGGCCACAGGTAAAGAACAGGCCTCCCATGATACTTCTGAGTGCTTCTTCCCAATTCGTGCCATACTGGTTTCTTCCCTCCAGTCCCGGTTTTGCCAGAAAAGTCATATTCATTCCCTTATAGGAAAAATCTGTAATATCCAGTGCCTTATCGGCTGCTGAATGAAAAGAAATATCTCCACATTTTGCTTCAATCGCGTTCAGATGTTCAGCACGTCCCTCTTTATAAATGATTGGTCTTGCATAGACCAGCTGCTGGAGACTTCCGCAATATTTCATTAAATTCTTATTCATAGCCATCACCTTCCGTGCTTTGCTTACTCAAGATTTGCGTGATATCTCCAAAGGCTTTTCATATCGATCTTACGTTCATCAATGATCATCTTTGCTACCACATCTCCGAAAAGCAGGAGCCCCTGTTCAAAAAGAGAAGTCATAGGCTGTACAGAATCAATCTCGTCATCCAGATAATTTTTTGTCCTTACCGGAATGCGTACCATGAATTCGCATAAATCCTTCATCTCACTGTTTGGATTGGAGCCGATGTGAACAATCTTTGCTCCGATCCCGTATGCTTTCTTAGCGATTCCTAACGGGAACAAGGATCCTCCGCTTCCTGACCCGACCACCAGCAGATCTTTTTCTGTGATTGCCGGCTCCGTGATTTCTCCAACATAGTGTGTCTTAATGCCAAGGTGCGCAAGTCTCTTGCAGATTGCCTGCAGGGAAATGAGAACTCTTCCCACTCCTACAAAATATACCTGGTCAGCCTCCAGTACAGCTGCAACAAATTTTTCTACAGACTCCTGGTCTACTGCACCAAGTGCTTTATCTATCTCGGCTAACACTTCCTTTACCGTACTATTATAATTGTCATTATAATATCCCATGATCTAACCTCTTCTCCTTGATTCTTACTCTATCTGCCGTTAATCTGATCTTCCAGGTCTTTCAGCTGTTTCAGGCTTTCTGCCTGAGCTTCGTGCTTAATGCAAGTACTTCCGGCAACAAAGATATTTGCTTCTCCTGACGTACCAACCGTTCTGATATTTTCAGGCGAAATGCGCCCGTCCAGAATCACCTTAGTGTCTAATCCTCTTGCTTTAATCATCTCATGCAGCTCATGGATCTTTCTTGCAGAGTATGGTGCCTGTGCTTCGCCTTTCATCTGGGCAAATCCCGGATTGATCAGCATCAGCAGAACTGCATCACATTTATCAAGAACATATTCTAATTCGTAAAGTGGAGTAGCAGGCTTCAAAGCCACACCGGCCCTAACACCTTTACTGTGGATATAATTCAGCATACCGTCCACATGGCCGCAGGTTTCAATATGGAAAACAATTTGTGAAGCGCCCGCTTCAATCAGTTCATCGATGAAGAACTGGGGATCCGTTACCATGACATGTGCTTCAAATTCCAAACTGGTTTTTTTTCGGAGCTGCTTTACTAAATCCAGTCCCAGTGGCATGCTCGGACTAAAATGTCCGTCCAGGATGTCCACATGAAGCATCTCCAGCCCTGCTTCCTCTACCAGCTTACACTGCTGTTCGAGATTGCACATATCAAGTGTGATCAGGGATGGTGATATGTGGCAGAATTTTTTCCAAACATTTTCGTTCATATTAATGTCCATGCCCTCTACTGCACAAATCGCCATGAAAGTGCGGCATGGACCCGGTTCCCCCTTCGTTTATAATTTTACTTCTTTCAACCTATTTATTCTCCCGCAAAAATTTCTCAACTTTTTCTCTGGCAGGAAGGGATGCAATTGCACCTTTTTCCCTGACTGACAGAGAGCCGCTTACATTTCCGTATACCACGGCATTTTTCAGAAGCTCTGCATTCAACTGATCTACGGAGGAGACGCCCTGGTTCAGCACATTGGAAAGGAATCCGCCCCAGAATGCATCTCCTGCACCTGTTGTATCAGCGACCTTATCTACTTTGAATCCAGGAATCACATAGGACAGCCCATCATAGAACAGTTCGGCACCATTGCTACCCAATGTCAGGACAACCACCGCAATATTATATTCCTTCATAATATTTAGTACATTGTCACGTCCGCCCACCATATCTATCTCTTCATCAGAAAGCTTTAAGAAATCAACATATTTCAAGATAGACAGAACTTCTTTGGTACAAGCTTCCTTATCATCATTCCACATTAAATTGCGGTAGTTAATGTCAAAGCCAACCAGCTTACCAAGTTCATGTGCTTTTGCCATTGCATACTTGGTAGCTTCTACAGCTTTACCTGCGGATAAAGAACAGGAACCAGCCTGAACGATCCTACAGCTTTTCAAATCTTCTTCCCTGATCTCGCTCTTATCCAGCATCATGTCTGCGCCTGGTTTTCTTGCGAAAGTAAAGCTTCTGTCATTTTGTTCATTTAATGTAACGAAAGCCATGGTCGTGGTTGCTTCGTCTGTAAGCTCAGGCGCTAATGGTGTCACACCATTTTCCTGGAGCGTCTTGATCAGGAACCGGCCAAAATCGTCATTGCCCAATTTGCAGTACATTCCGGCAGACAGGCCGTTTCTTGCAATTGCTATTGCTACATTTGCAGGTGCACCGCCCGCGTTTCTGATATAACTTCCGGTTTCCTGTCCAGGAAGGAAATCGATTACCATTTCGCCAATTGTAATAAAATCCATAAATTTCTCCCGCATCCTCAGCCTACTTGGCTTTTCCTGTACTTCCGATAACTCCCATTTTCTGTATTACATATTTCTTTAATTCTTCCATGCCTGCTGCAGAATATTTCTTTGGATCAAATTCTTCCGGATTTGCTGCCATATAAGCTTTCACTCCATTTGTATAAGCAATACGGAGATCTGTTGCATAATTTACTTTGCAGATACCGTGTTTTACACATTCAATCACCTGTTCATCCGGTACGCCACTTGTTCCGTGAAGTACCAGTGGAATGTCTACTACTGCATGGATGGCACTAAGGCAATCCACATTGACCTTTGGAATTCCTTTGTACACGCCGTGGGAAGTGCCAATGCCTACTGCAAGGGAATCAACCTGCGTACGCTCCACAAATTCCTTTGCTTCCTGTGGATCTGTGTAAGGATTGTCATCACCGTTTACCAAGTCATCTTCCTTACCGCCTACCTTTCCGAGTTCTCCTTCTACAGGAACCTTCCCAGGGTGGCATGCATTTGTAACTAGTTTTGTTAATGCAATGTTTTCCTCAAATGATAGTTTGGATCCGTCAATCATGATGGATGTATAGCCAGCTCTATATGCTTCCATAGCAAGTCCGAATGAACTGCCATGATCCAGATGCATAACCACCGGAACAGAGGCTCTCATCGCCGCAGCTCTCACATTTGCCAGGTAATAATCAAGGCCTGCATATCTTACAGTGGATGGCGTTGTCTGCATAATCACTGGAGACCCGGTTTCTTCTGCTGCGGCAAGAACCGCCATTACCATCTCCATGTTCTCAACGTTAAAAGCACCTAGTGCATACCCATTTTTGCGGGCATCTTCCAGCAATACTTTTGAAGTTACTAAGCCCATTTCTTTATCTCCTTAAATATTACTCATGTTAATTCATTAACTCTGTTAATTCATAAACTTAGTATACTTCTGATTTAGCGTATTTGTCAATATATTTTTACTAATTTTACGTTTTAAACTATTTATAACTTACTATTTTGTATAATATGCACAATATCAATTTTTTCTAGCATTAATATATAAATAGAGTTAATCACCTTAGATCTTGACAGTTACATAATAAAAATCTCTGAAAGCCTTGAAATAGGCTCTTTTGTCAACCTCTCCATCCATCCCGGCCTACACCAGAACAGATACACAGATACACTGCATGAAGCATTTGGTTTTAGAATGGGATTATCAGATAGTAACTACCGGTAAATGAAAAAATTATTTAAGAATACAAAAAACCAAAAACAGTATGCACTTAATCAAAAAAAGAAAAGTCTGGAACGCACTGTTTATGCGGTTTCCCAGACTTTTTTGCTCTTTCGGCTGTCAAACGCGAAAGTATAGTATTGCTTGGCATATTTATTAATTCCTTTTATTAATCTTACATTTTCAACTATTGCCAACTCATTTTTTTGTTAAATATACATAGTATTAATTTTTGCAGCATTCATATATAATTAAATTAATTAGCTGAGTTAGCAAATTAACTCTGTTACAAAATACAGGTAATTGCTAAATGTTTTTCTCCCATGATGCGAATCAATGGGTTTAGGCATTTAACGAATTACTTCACAAAACAAATTAGGAGATTCTTATGTCAAAAACCGGTAAGAACTTAACAGACTTATTAGATTCGAATCGCTCACAGATTATGTACTACCTAGCAAAACATCCCGGCTGCTCCAGAGCAGAACTAGGTAAATCCACCGGGCTAACTCTTGCATCCATCACAAAAATCATTCATTCGCTCATGGAATGTGGTGCAATCTATGAGACTGGTTTTTCTGAAGGGAAAAAGGGCCGGCGATCTGTTGGGCTTTCCTTCAATTATGAAAAATACAAAGTTTTGGCTGTGAAATTGTCTTGGAGCCGATTGGAAATTCAGCCTTATGATTTCCTAGGAAACGCATACGGTAAATTAATTTCGATTCCTTTTATGAATGTCACTGCAGATAATATTACACGTGTAATTCAGTCTGCTGCAGATGGTATCAAAAGCTTCTGTGCACAATTTCCGGAGATTGCGGCCATTGGTATGGCGGTTCCGGGTCCCTGTTATAGGGATACTGGAACGATTCTGCTTCCTCCTTATAATATAGATCCTGCGAAACGCTATTATTATCCACTAAAAGAGAAATTGGCAGAGCACACCAATCTTCCTATTTTTATAGAACACGATGCTGATGCAGGCGCGTTAGCCTACTGGTGGTTTGAATCACCGGATGAAAAAGATACCGTCATTATGAATATCCTGGCAGATGACGGCGTTGGTGTCGGTTTGGTGGATGACGGTAAAGTCTTCACCGGAACCAATAACTGTTCCTGTGAGCTTGGACATATCTCACTTGATTATAATGGCAGAATCTGCCCTACCTGTGGCGGTCGCGGCTGTATCAATGCCTATTGCAGCACGCAGGCGCTGGAAGAAATCGCCAGAGAGCTTTTACCCGGGCAATCAGACAGCAGCCTGGGATCCTATTCTACTTTTTCCTGCCAGACCATTTTCCAGGCAGCCAAACAGAAGGATCCATTTGCTTCAAATCTGGTTTTTGAATGCGGCAAATATTTGGGCTACGGCATTCTTTCACTGCTCCACGTATTTAATCCTGACATCATTGTCATCAGTGGTACGATTAGTCTTGGCGGCGATTTATTGATGAAAGGCATTGAGGACTCCTTCGCCAAAGGACTGACCAGCTACACCATTATTCCTAAAATCAAACTGCTCCCTGCAGATACGGAGCTGACGCTGTTAGGTGCTGCTGCCTTCGCTATAGACCGTATGCTGAACAAACCAACGCAATATCTTTCTCTGTCAATAAATAATTAATTTAATGGTTTTCTGATCATGACCACCGGCTAAGGCTAAGCCGGTGGTTTATTATCCCCTATAAGGGGGTGTTTTCCGGCTCCATTGCAGCTTAAAACTGCTACCACTCAGGTGATGAGCCTGACTAATTAATAACTAATAAATCGCTATTGGCCCATGAGGACCATCAATAATGTCTATTTTCGTTTCGAAAATATCAGTCAGGAGCTTTGGGTCCATAATCTCCTCCACCGTTCCAAAAGCAGCAATCCGTCCATCCTTCATAGCGCAAATCCTATCCGAATATTTGGCAGCAAAATTTATATCATGCATCACCGTCAGGATTGTTCTTCCAAATTCATCGGCTGCATGCCTTAAATGCTTCATCATTTGAACAGAACGGGCGACATCGAGATTGTTTAGGGGCTCATCCAAAAGTACATATTCCGTCTCTTGGCACAAAACCATTGCTACATATGCCCTTTGCCTTTGACCGCCGGAAAGCTCATCTAAATATCTGTTTTCCAAAGCAGTCAGATCTAAAAAGTCAATGTATTTGGAAATAATTATCTCATCATCCTTTGTTAATCTGCCTTTGGAATAAGGAAACCGCCCAAATCCAGCCAGCTGCCTGACAGTAAGCCTCGTCACAAAATGATTTTCTTGCCGTAAGATAGTCAGGATTTTTGCCAGGTCTTCTGATTTGGATTCAGAGACGTCCATATTTGCTACCTTAATTTTGCCTTCGTCCATATTCAATAGTCTTCCGATCATTAAAAGTGCCGTAGATTTCCCCGCTCCATTTGGCCCAATTAAAGAGGTAAGGCCGGCTTTTGGTATTTGGATATTTAAAGGTCCTATTTTCACCTCATCCGTATACATTTTTCTAGCATTAAGAATCT
>JARKQP010000862.1 GCA_029974875.1 Mobilitalea sp. | reverse complement strand
ACAGCCAGGGATGCTCTGCATCCCACTTCAGCGGATTTTCCACGGGAATATCGATGCTTCTGTCCCCATTCTTCAGATATCCGGCTGAATTCAAATCAATTTCCTTCACAACGGTTTGATCCGGCGCAATCAGAAGGGCTTCATACCGGTAGGTATCTGAGCAATTTTGCGTTGCAAAGAAAAGCTTCAGCATACTGTTAATATAATCCTTGTCAAACACCGTGGAGGTATGGACGGAGGTATAATAATTCTTCGGCAGGACATAGAGCAGGACGCTGTGAAGGATTCCGCCATGGTTGTAGGAGCTTACCTGATCGGTAATATCATCGAGGCAGACGGTAAGAACAAACTGCTCCTTTCCCTTTATCATGTCGGTGATATTCAAATTCCAGGAAATAAATGCATTCTCATGCTCCATGGCAAACTTACCGTCAATATATACCTTCGCAAAGCCGTTAACACCTTCAAAGCGCAGTATATAATCACAATCTGTTCTGATTTCCTTCAGGCAGACCAATTTTTTATATACGTACTTTCCCACGTAATTCTTTATTTTATTGCGGTATGCTCCCATATCGGAGGGTACGGGAATCTCCTCCCAGGTATCATAGAAGGTATCCGGAGAGTTCTCCTTGGATACCTCCCCGGCAAATTGCTCCGGCTCCGGCGTATGCTTAATCTTCCAGCTTCCGTCAAGCACCAGTACCGGCTCTGTTATTCCTTTGCAGAATAGCGGCCTGGGTACCAGATGCCCGATTTGGGGTTCCTCATATCTGATTTTCATGGGCATTCTCCTCCTTCTGCCTCTTTAAGCAAATTTTATGGCTGTTTCGGTAACCGGTATCAAAGCCTACCTTATCCCTCATATAATTGCCCCGTACCAGTCTTGCATAATTAAAGTCATTATTGATAATCAGCTTCGGGGAGGCGGGGTAACAACTGCCTTCCACCACCATATAATCCAGTGATACATAGGTATTCTGGGCTCCGGCTTCTTTCTCGCCCAAGACCTCAAGCCGCAGGGTGTGCTTCTTTTCTTCCAGGCCGGTGATTGAAAACAACGGGATTTTATATCTTTTTTCATAGCCTCTGCTCATTGCAGGGATATCTACCCCGGAAAGATACTGGCTGATTCCTTCCTGCCTTAACACTCCGTCCACATAAACACTGCTTTTTCCATACAGCATATCAGTGGGTCCGTATACGGTAATGCCGCTGCCGGTGAAATCAAGCTCCAGATTATCTCCCTTTTCATAGCTTAAGGTTTCCGTATCATTGAAATTTCCGCAATAGTCATCCATCTCGAACCAGTTTCCTGTATAGCGGATCCTGCCATCCCGGTCATCAATGACAGCGCTTGGATCCGGCTCCATCTCTACCCGGACGGAATGCGTTCCATCGGAAATGATCTGCACCCCTGTATTTGAATCTGTATTTACAAGCTCCGCCTGATAAATATTGTGCTTCATGCTTCTAAAATCATCCCCGTCCCGAAGCCTGGCAACACCCGTCCCGCGCCCAATGTGATCCTCGGGATAACAATTCCATAAGCCCTTTCTCTCCCAGGAAAGCTCCTCATATCCAGGGCAGAGTCTGTACCAGACCCCCAGCTCATTCAGCCCGCCCGGATCTATTCCGATACCGGCCTTAACCGTATGGGGCATGGGTTTTGACAGGGAAAGGATATTGTAGCTGGTTTCAATTTCTCCGTTCCTGTAAAGGAAAAGCTCAAAGCTTACCTTGCAAACAGATCCATAGGCACCGATAATGAAGACACGGGCTCCCTCCTGTGTAAGACCGGCTTCCAGGTGCAAACCCATCCACGTCTCCAGCTTTAATCTAGTAGTCTGCAGGCATGGTCCGTCTGAAATAATCCGGGTACCGTCCGCCGAAGCATTCGTCATTAATTTTGTCAGCTTCGAGAACTGATACTTGAAAATTCCGTTGTCAACGGTTATTTCCCTTTCGTCCTCCTCTATGGAAAATTGCGGATAATTCCCTGCAGCAGCAAAATCTGCTTTGCATTCCTCGCCAAGGATCGTTTCAAAGACGGTTCTTTCCTGATATAGGAACTCCAAAGTAACCGTACTGTTCTTTTCCAGGATGACCGGAAGACTTAAAATCTCTTTCCCGCAAGGCTTTGCGCTTACCTTAAGGACTCCTTCCTTCCTCCTGGAAAACCACTTTACGTTAACTTCATTTAAATCTGTATGATTAAACCGGTTCTCAACCGTAATCAGCAATTCCTTTTCTTTCTGTTCGTAGCCGGATACAACCACGGGTGCGTAGGCCATCTTAACATGATGGTATTCCGGTTTTGGCTGCCCCCAGGCATTCAGGATTCCCCAATTGAAATCCTTCAGTTTTTCAGAGAAGCTTCCATTTTCATCAACGCCTGCCATAATAGCACCGCCAAGGCATCCCTTTGTCGTCCACATCTTATCCCAGTATCTTTTGATACTTTCACCCCAGAATTCATGAATACCCGGGTCTTTCTCGATCTCATCCCGGTTATGGCAGGGCAGATGGGCAAAGGCATCATGCAGTACCGGCATCTCATAATCCAGTGCTGCTCCTGTTGCATAGCCGATTGCATTATTACTTCCATGGGTATGGAAAATAACCATGTGGTCAAAATGCTCACTTAAATCAAGTTGGTAAGACACATAAGCAGCCGACCACACATCCATCTGGGGTTCTTCTTCGGGAATTGTCATGGGAAAATGGAAATTAACCAGGCGGATATCATCCAACTCCTTCACCCTCCGGTATTCCTGACGGAAATTATCGCCCCAGGTGCTGTCACTTCCGAGAAGCCATAATAAAATACTCACATGGGAGCGGTCACGTACCAGCATTTCCTGGAGCTGCTCCAGATAGCGGTTCCTAAGCTCCGGGGCATTCTGGGTAGCCGCTATGCTCTGCCCTACCTCGCTGACTGCCGCCGCTTCCTCCACATAGAAGCCCATTTCATCACAAAGCTCCAGGAATTTTTTGCTGAAGGGATAGAAAAGTCCCCGGATATAATTAATATTGGCTGCCTGAAAAAGCTCCAGCTCCTTCCTCACATCCCGTCCCGGCTCTGTGGCAAGGGGTTCCCGATAGCAGATTCCGCGCAATTTCAAAGGCCTGTGGTTCCAGTAGATATTACCGTCCCTGCTCTCCAGATGACGGAAACCAACCATCTGACTTACTTCCTCCAGTACCTTCCCGTTACTTTTCAGCACCAGGAAAAAACGGTACAGAATTGGATGCTCACTATCCCAAAGCCTTACCTCCGGGCATTCCACGGAAAAATCACCTCTTCCACAGGAGAACAGCTCCTCTTTACCAAAGCTTTTACTAAGAACAACCTTACCTTCCGGCTCTTTAAGAGTTGCCTCCAGTCCATCCGCCAGACGCTCATTATTTTCCAGCGAATACTGTACTGTTAGCTGCATGCAGCCATTCTCATTCTCTTTTGTCTGAATATTAAGACAGCTGACGTAAGCCTTCGGCAGAGCCACCACATAGATGCCTCTCAGTATTCCGGCGGTCTGGTACGGACTTAATTCCCCTTCCCTGCCCTTCAGG
>JARKQP010000852.1 GCA_029974875.1 Mobilitalea sp. | reverse complement strand
TATATCAAATATTCTTGCGTCCCTGTCCGTATTAATCGAAATAATATGCTCTGCCCTTCTCATTCCCGCCATGAATTGGACAGAACCGGATACTCCGCAGGTAATCAAAAGCTTAGGAGCAACCGTATGTCCGCTGAGTCCGACCTGTCTGCTGTTATCCATCCAGCCCCTCTCAACCAGACCTCTTGTGGAAGCAAGTCCTCCTCCTAACCTCCGGGCTAATTCCTCAAGCATATTCAAATCTTCCTTGCTCTTGACACCTTTTCCCGCGACGACCAGTATATCCTGTTCTGTAATCCCCGCCTTTTCCGGCAACAGCTCCACATTTAATATACTGATTTTACTCTGCTCCCCTATCATCTCTGTAGTAAATTGGATCGGATTGGAGTGTTCCTGCCCCGCAGGCTTCATCACATGATGACGCACCGTAGCAAACTGGGGTCTTGTTTTTGTAGTAATGATTTGTGCCATGATATTCCCGCCGAAAGCAGGCCGGATCTGTACCAGGTCCGAATTTTCCCTTAATAAAAGCTCGGTGCATTCTGCCGTTAGACCTGTTTTGAATATCGTAGCTGCCCTTGGTGCCAAAGCGCGTCCCTGGACAGTCCCTCCGATTAAAACTACGGACGGCTTTTGTTCCCCTATGCATTTTGCCAGGATCGCCCCATAGGAATCCGACCTAAAATAGTCCTCCTCTGTTTCATAGAGAAATACCTTATTTAACGGATATCCTTCTAATTGATGTTTTGCTTTTTTTGTATCCTTACCTATAAGAATACCATTAACCTGATAACTGGCCGCTTCAGACAATTCCTTCGCTTTGCCAATCATCTCATAGCTGATCGGATGAACGGTACCTTCCTGGTATTGCAGGTAAACTAAAATATCCTTCCAAGAATGCTTCAAACCAACTCCTCCATTCCTTCCCGGAGCATCCCCCGCAAACACGCTTTGTATGCAGCTTTGCATCTAGCTTTGTATCCGGCTTTGCATCTAGCTTTGTATCTACTTTGTATCTAGCCTTGCATACAGCTTTGTATCTACTTTGTATCTAGCTTTGCATACAGCTTTGTGGGTAACTTTCCGGAAATACTCTTTATGTGCAAGCTTCCTATTTTCGTATTCCTTATGAAACTATCAGCTTTATCGTTTTATAGAGAAAGTCACCCGTCTCTTTCCCGCGATAATCAATAATATCTTGCCTGAGCTTCTTTTCTACGGGATAAATCCGTTCAACCCTGGTGGCCGAACCCTTCAGCCCATAATTATATTCCTCCTGATCCGGTAGATCGGAAAGCCCCAGTTTATGAACAGGTTTCTTCTTTGCCGCCATCTTTAAATTAAGTGACTGCATTCTTGGAATA
>JARKQP010000827.1 GCA_029974875.1 Mobilitalea sp. | reverse complement strand
CACTTGCACCTATCCAGGTCGCTCCTCCTGCCATCTGGTAGGTCAGGAAGGAGTTTTCTGAGGCAGAGGTTAAATTCACAAGATACCCCTGCATCCCAAAAAGATTAGTCCTGCCAGCATATAGCAAGGCTAAATGCCAGGTCAGGCCCGATACATTCACATATCGGTAATAATGGCCCGTTGTCAACCTGATTCGTTCGAGGGAAACAGTAATTTCCCTGTTCCCTGTAACAGGAGCAGTACTACTATTGGTATAAACCAGGCTTCTCAAAACACTCTGATATTGAGATGTGGTAGCAGCTCCTTTAAGGATCAACAGGCCATGACCCGATATGTATGATGCAGTGATGCCAAATTCCGGAGTAACGCTTAATACATCCTGTCCGGCCTGGAATCCGTCACCGATCTGGACGTAAGCAGAATTGACAACCTGGTTTGCAGGATCGGTAATGGTTAATCCGGAGGCTATGGGAACAGCAGTCCCGCAATACTCATAATTGCCTGCAACATCGAGATCCGGTGCCGGAGGATCACAGCCTGTAAAACTGAATAATACAGCATCTACGTAGAAATAATCCGAACCAGGCTCCAGTCTTAATCTGATCCGGTTTGTATTCTGAGCTGCAACAACTGTCTCTGTAAGAAAAACGGGGGACTCACCAGCAAACGGAGTTAGAGAACGTGCAGAACCCCATACTCCGCCTTCGGATTCCTGAATTGACATTGTGGATGTTGGAACACCTGTTTGATTGACAGGCCTCCATATTATTGAGTACTGTGTTCCTGCTGGGATTGTAAAAGGGAAATTTATTATTGCCCATGCGCCACTGTTATCGAAGTATGCTCCGTTACCGTCAGGAATTCCTGACAAATATGCATAATTATCCACACCATTTTGATCTGCAGCACTAACTGGCAATCCATTCCCTGAATTCAGACGGAGGTTGTAGCCTGAAGCACAATCATTAGAATAACATTTTGTGGCTGAATAAGATATTGCATCAATGTAGAAATCATTGGTGCCTGCCGCCATATAAATCCTGAGATACCTCGTATCAGTACTTGCTGTAATTGTGGTATTAAAAAAATATTTGTTGGAAGTAGAGAGGATTCCGCTTTGCGGATGATTCACGAAGATAGCTCCATCCACTGATTCTGACCACCATATTATGGCAGACCCGGACATGCTTTGATGCTGCCTCCAGATAAAAGAATATTCCTGGCCTGCCCTTACGGTATCAACAAAATCAATAATTATATATTGTCCGTAATTAGAGAAATAAGCACCATTGTTATTAGGTGCCCCAAGGGCAGATGGACCAGTTGATTGAGCATAGGAATTATCAGCAATCAGCAAAGAGGCATATCCCTGAACTGTAAACTGACTCTTCCCCGGTCCGCACTGGGCTGAAACTGATAACTCAAATAATAAAGCGAATATCCCTACAAGCAATGGAAATATCGCTTTCTTGTAACTTAACATTCTACAGGTTGATTACGTGGCTTCTTTAACTGCTGTACGTCATTTATACTCATCAAACGTCAAAATGGTTACTTCATTGCAGAAGAATTTAGCCTCTTAATGCGTGAATTTCAGAGAAAAGAGAAGTGCCGGCAAGTGATGCCGGCACTAATTATCCACATTATCAAATGTTTATCAACAATTTTGATGCCTCGTCGCTAAAGAATCAGCATGGCATCTCCGTAGGTTCCGAACCTGTATTTTTCCTTGACGGCAGTACGATATGCATCAAAAAGAAGATTGTAGCCCGCAAAAGCGGAAACCATCATCAGCAGAGTGGAATACGGGAGCTGGAAATTGCTCACAAGCATATCGGGCACCCTGAAGTCGTAGGGCGGAAAGATAAACTTGTTGGTCCATCCGTTAAACGGTTTTACCATTCCCGAGGTAGAAACAGAACTCTCCAGTGTCCGTATCACGGTGGTTCCTACTGCGCAGATCCTGCTCTTCCTCTCTTTGGCCTTGTTGATCAGCACCGATGCATCCTCGGAGATGATTATCCTCTCGGA
>JARKQP010000685.1 GCA_029974875.1 Mobilitalea sp. | reverse complement strand
AAGGGCAGGCTGCTCCCCACACACGCAAATTGACCGACACATAGCCGGTTTTGTATGCCATAATCGGACAGAGATTGTCCGCTTCTGTCATACAAAACCGGCTATGCGTCTGTCAAACAGCGCATTTTGGGGAGCAGCCTGCCCTTCGGTCCCTGGGAAGACGGTGGAGCAACAGCCAGCTTTAGGTTATGTGGCTGTAGGGGGGAAGTTCTTTAATGTGTTTTTAGACGTGAACTGGTGTCTGCTTTTGCTGGAGGGATATGCACTTGGTGAAGAGGGGCTTTAGGGTGGATTAAGTTAGTTAGGGTTAGATTAAGTTAGGTTAGGTGGGTGCTAACTTTGCTGGGCACGGGAAGGTGCGGGGGCTTATGGTTTTTGTTGATTGACAATTTAGGGGTTATGGAATATAATAGGTAACGGATGTTAGGTAACGTATGGTATGTATTGGGGAGGAGGGAGTTTGTGCCGCCTAGGATTAAGATAACGGAGGAACAGATTATTGATAGGGCGATTTGTATTGTCAGGGAGAAGGGAATGGAGAGTTTGAATGCACGGGATTTGGCGAAGGGGCTGGGGTGTTCTGTGCATCCGATATTTCGTGCATACAATTCTATGGAAGGACTTAAAATTGCTGTTTATAAGAAGGCTATGGATATGTATAATCACCGTATGTTAAGTGCGGGGAAGAGTGAGGGGGACGGGTTTTTGAATATGGGGCTTGCTTATATTGATTTTGCTAAGGATGAGAAAAATCTGTTTAAGCTGTTATTTATGTCGGATGCCTTTAAAGAGCAGAGTGTGATGGATATTGTGGGATCTACGGAGGGAGATGATGAGGTGATAGGGATGCTGGCTCAGAGGACTGGGCTAAGTGTAAAGGCTGTAAAAGAATTATATGCCGGTATTTGGATTACAACGCATGGGATAGCTGCGATGTTTGCCACGAATAGCTGCCGCTTTAGCGATGCGGAAAACAGGAGATTATTAAGTAATTCTTTTGCAGGGTTGATATTAAAATTGAAAAGTGAGGAGGAACATAGCAAATGAGAAATTCTTCTACCAAAAGGAATCCATATGTTATGGTGATTTTAATCGCATTTTTGTGTACCTTTATGACGGGATTGGGAACAGCAGT
>JARKQP010000820.1 GCA_029974875.1 Mobilitalea sp. | reverse complement strand
ATGGAGGTTTTATGGCAGGTGTAATTACACATATGGTAGTCGCGAAGGAAATGCTCAAATGCCTTCCGGAGGGAACCATTCAAAATTTAGACTTGTTTTATCTGGGTACTTTGGCTCCGGATGCAGTGCATGCCAGAATCGGATATGAAAGAGCCCATAAAAAGCATACCCATTTCCGTGATGGCATACCGGATCCGGATTTTGAGCTGCCGGAAAACTATGCCCTTTACCGGAATAGGCTAAAGGATTTCATCAGCTGCAACCGGGAAAGAACCGATGGGCTGTTGGATTTTTACCGCGGTTATGTGGTTCATATATTAACGGATGAATTATTTGTGCTGTCCATCCGCAAGGAATTTTGTAAATGCATGGAGTGCCTGGAGATCGGACAGGGGGATAAGCGCTTTTTCGAGGCTATTGTTACGGACCAGAACCGGAATGATTTATTGCTGGTCTATCGTTACGAAGGTATGGAAGAGCTTAGAAAGCATATGGAGGAGGCTGCGGTTTATCCTGTTGAAGGCCTGGTCAGTGAGCAGGAATTAGAGGATAGCAGGGTCTGGCTGATTGACCAGCATTTTATTAAAAAGCATGAGCTGCTGCAGCCGGTCTATATCACCTATGACAGAACCCTGGATTTTATACATTCCGCAGCTGAACGGATTGTTGATATGATGGCCGGCCGGGAAGACCTGCCGAGGATGTAAGATTGTTGCATAAACAAAATTAATATGTCTATAGAATTTCATAATATGAGGTTATGCCACGTATAATTAAAATTGATTTTACTTGAATCATGGGACAGTTTATACTTAATAAGTAATTGGGTTAAAATATGTTAAGACGACAGACCGGTAATAAACTGGTTTTATCTTATGATTCAAGGAGGAATTCAACATGGTTAAGGCAATTGTTGGCGCCAATTGGGGCGATGAAGGAAAAGGAAAGATAACGGACATGCTGGGGCAGGAAACTGATATTATCGTAAGATATCAGGGTGGCAGCAACGCAGGTCATACGATAATTAATGAATATGGAAAATTCGCTCTTCATCTGCTTCCCTCCGGTGTTTTTTATGAACATACTACAAGCATTATCGGTAACGGTGTTGCACTGAATATTCCCTATCTGGTGAAGGAGATTAATTCACTGATGGACAGGGGTGTTCCAAAGCCAAGGATATTAGTTTCTGACCGGGCACAGATTATGATGCCGTACCATATTTTATTTGACCAATATGAAGAAGAGAGACTGGGAGGCAAGTCCTTTGGTTCTACCAAATCAGGAATTGCACCCTTTTATTCTGATAAATATGCAAAAATTGGATTTCAGGTTTCTGAATTATTTGACGACGAGGTTTTAAAGGATAAAATTGCCAGCGTCTGTGAGGTGAAAAACGTTATCTTGGAGCACCTATACCATAAGCCGGCCATTGACCAGGAGGAGCTATACCGTACCCTGATAGAATACAGGGATATGGTCCAGCCCTACGTTTGTGATGTATCTGCATTCCTTCATGAGGCAATCAAGGAGGGAAAGAATATCCTGTTAGAAGGACAGCTTGGTGCCCTGAAGGATCCGGATTTTGGTATCTATCCCATGGTTACCTCCTCTTCCACCCTGGCAGCCTATGGAGCAATCGGCGCAGGCATCCCGCCCTATGAGATTAAGTCGGTGGTAACCGTGGTAAAGGCTTACTCCAGTGCCGTAGGCGCAGGCGAATTCGTAAGCGAGATTCACGGCGACGAGGCAGATGAGCTTAGGAAGCGTGGCGGTGACGGCGGTGAATATGGAGCCACAACAGGCCGCCCAAGAAGGATGGGATGGTTTGACGCAGTAGCCTCCCGTTACGGATGCAGGATGCAGGGAGCAACAGAGGTAGCCTTTACCGTGCTGGACGTGCTGGGTTACCTGGAGGTATTGCCCGTATGCGTAGGCTATGAAATAGACGGCGTGGTTACCAGGGACTTCCCGACGACTGTCAGGCTTGCGAAGGCAAAGCCGGTGTATGAGTATTTACCAGGCTGGAAGCAGGATATCAGGGATGTCAAAGCCTATGGGGACCTGCCTGAGAATTGCAGAAAGTATATTGAATTTATTGAAAAAGAGCTTGAGGTACCCATCACCCTGATTTCAAACGGTCCGGGAAGGAATGACATCATCCGGAAATAATGAAAGAGGACAAGGAATTTAGTTTTAATTTTTTATAAAATAAAGGGAGCTGCTGCAAAACTTACATCAGTTTTGCAGCAGCTCCTTTTTCTAAAGGTAAATGGTATATTATGCTCTTCTATCAGAGAGATATCAACCGGAGATCTTACGCATAAAAGGCTTGATGCTTATATTTTCGCCAGGGTCGTAAGAAGCTCTTTCTTCGGGGCGGAAAGCTTCTTTTGGGGTATTCCCTTCCTTTTTCTTAAGATAAGCGTCGGATTCCTCAAGAAATCTGTCCATAATCCCATTCATGCGGGTGGAAAGCTCATCAATGCTTATGCTGTAATCAGCTATATCGCTGTATTTATCTTCCATACCTGATAGGCTTAAGCGGAAGTTGGAAGCCTTGGTCAGGAATTCACGGATCATCTGGTTATATTCTGTCTGGCGCTGTTCGATGGCGGCGCGCATCTTTACGCTGTTTTCATTGACGGACTGGTAATATTCCTTCATCTGCTCCTGCATGTATTCAACAACCTCGTTACGGAGCTTGGACATCTCATAATAAGCCCGGAAGGATATCTCGGCACTTTCCTTATCAGGGTCAATTGCAAGTGTTTCCAGTCTGGAATTGGCGTTTTCTAATTCAGCGGTTACGGCGGTCAATTCCTCCATCCTGCTGTTTAAGGTCTGTTCCAGAGTGGTTTTATATTGCTGCTCGGCCTGCAGCCTGGACCTGAGGGATTCCAGGGAGGTGTCTGCATTATGGTCTTGCCCGGCCAGCTCTGCCAGCTGCTGTTGGAGCCCGGAAAGCTGACGGTCCAAATACTCATTCTGCTGGTGTAAATATTCGTTTTGGGCCGTTAATTCACTGTTCTGTTCATTTAAAACTCCGGCTTCCTCCGTGAGGGAAATAACCTGGGAAATGAATTCATTCTTCTCCTCCTGAAGCTGCCTGATGTTTTCTTCACTGTTCTTTAAATCCTCCTCTAGAAGATTAGCCTTGGCACTCCCCGTCTCATTATTCTTAAGCTGCGTTTTAAGAGTAGTAATTGTCGCGTTCAGGTTTTCGTTTTCTTCACGCAGAGTGTTCACTATCACATCGACTTCGGAAATGTTATAACCAAAAAAGCTCTTTCTCATAACGCAAATCCCCCCGCTACTTTATAATATATGGCCTAAAGTTACAGTGTTCCTGTTCTTTATCTTAGACTATGGGACATTATTTGTCAACCTTAGACAGGAAAAGCCAAAATATACATGGAGAGGATTATGCTTAAAGCGGATATGCTTTATATTGGAATAAAATTCAAAGCATTGTGAAAGCATAGAATAAGACAAAAATTCCTCTGGAAAAGAGACATTGATACTTGGGGGTGAGAATACTGTTATGGGCAGCATCCTGATGGTTGGGAGTTATGGTACGTTTATTAATGAGATGATCCAGAAATTTTATAAGGAAAATTGGCGGATTTATACCCTGATAAGCGATAAAAAAAGGATCAAGCCCGCCCATGTGTTCGAGCAGTACGTATTTAAGTATGACAGTGACAGTATAAAGGAGATCGTCACCAGCTGCCGTCCGGATGTCATTTTGTTTAGCGGTGCTTATGACCCGCTGTATCAATGGGAGGAGGAGACCGCCATAGCGGAGTCCTTAAGATATATTACCGGTCTCAGTAACATTCTCATGTGCGGGTCTATGCTTGGGACAAGGCATTTTATCTATGTGTCCTCTGATAAGGTTTATGAGGATGAGTATGTCATTGATATCAATGAGGAGGTAGGGGCTACCCCAAACAGCTTTCAAGGCATGACCATCTCCCAGGGTGAGAATCTGGCAATGCATTTTGGGCGGACAACACAGCTGGAGGTAACGGTTGCAAGGATTGCCGGCATGTATGGTATACCAGCCGATAGGGAAGCCTGCAGGGATATTTACTCCGAAATGTGTTTAGAGGCTCTGGTGTCAGGCCGTTTGGCGGTTAATGCGAAGAAGGTCTTATCCGCCCTATATGTAAAGGATGCGGTAGAAGCGTTGTACCTCCTGGCAAATGCCTCTGAGAGAAAGCACGGGCTTTACCATATTTCCTCCATGGAGGAGGTAACGGAGGAGGACGTTGCGAAAATAATTCAGGAGAAATATTCCCAGCAGCTTGATATTGTGGATCAGACCGTAGGCCTCAGGCACAGGCTCATCCTGTCGAATGAGAGATTTGGCAGGGAGTTTGGTTTTGTTGTCAGAAACAGCTACAGGGAGATCATACCTCAGATTATCTCCTATATGAAGAACCATAAGAATCTTTTCCTGCACGGTGACGAAACCTATGAGGACCAGGGCTTCGGGCGCAGGCTCCTTCGCCTGTTCCAAAAGGCTTTTCCGTTCCTGGAATGTCTTGTATTCTTTATTCCGTTTTTTATGCTGAATAACCGTGCGGTGGGCAGCGCTAATTTCAGTGGAATTAATTTTTTCCTATTGTATGTGCTGTTATTTGCCGTAGTGCATGGCAGGCAGCTGGCTATCTTTGCTTCCCTGCTCAGTGTGGTGGGATATTGCTTCCGGCAGATGTATACAGCATCCGGCTTTTCCCTGCTAATAGATATTAATACTTATATTTGGATTGCCCAGATCTTTATCGTCGGATTGACGGTGGGGCATTTAAAGGATAAATTCCGGGAGATGGAGGAGGATAAGAACGATAATATAAGGTTTCTTTCGGAGCGCCTGAAGGATATCACCGTCATTAATTCCAGCAATACGAGAATTAAGAATTACTTCGCGGAGAAGATCATCAGCAGCACGGAAAGTGTTGGGCGCATTTATGATATTACATCCAAGCTTGATAAGGCGGCTACCGGTGAGGTGCTTTTCGCCGCACTGGATACAATTTCGGAAATCATGGATTCGAGGGATGTGGCAATTTACATGGTATCCAATCTAAATTACTGCCGCCTTGCCTCTGCATCCAGTGAAAGAGCCCGTTCCCTGGGTAAATCGATTCTGATAAATGAGCACAGGGAAATATTTGATGTGTTAAGGGGCAAGCAGGTATATATTAACCGCTCACTGGACAGTACGCTGCCTATGATGGCAAGCGCCCTTTTTGATGAGAAAGGCAGTATGAGGGTTATCATTTTTTTGTGGTCTGTTCCCTATGAGCAGATGACCCTGTACCAAGCCAACCTTCTGACCGTCGTTGGAGCCCTGGTTTATTCCGTTGTCGTAAGGGACGTGAATTATCTGGATGCCCTGGCCTACCGCCGCTACATCCGTGATACGATCATTTTGCAGGAGGAGGCCTTCCAGGAAATGCTGGAGATTTACAGGCATGCCACAGAGAAGGGCTATGCAGAGCTGAGTGTTTTTTATATCCATAGGGATGTACTGCCCTTAGAGGAAATGAGTGCCAGGCTTAAAGCCCTGCTCAGGGGAACCGACTATGTGGGGGAAATGTCAGATGGAAATTTGGCGGTGATGCTGACAAATACCAATGGGGATGAATCCATCTATGTCAGAAAGCGTCTGGAGGAGAACGGTATCATGACATATCAGGAGCAAGAAGCTGCAGCTTATGAACCGGGAATGGACGAAGAGCCATAAAGCGTCTGAAGGGTTCAGGTTTCAGAAGGAGATAGGATATGGATACAACAGGACTTTGGCCTGTTTTGGTAATATTATTGCTGAATACATTGGCTGCACTGGCAGTAGTTATCGCGGCAGTCTTTCAAAGGAAGGGAAGGCGTGGCACCTTATTCATGCTAGCCTGGTTTCTATTTATTGTACCGCTCTTCGGACTTTTGTATATCCTGCTGGGACGCCTCATCGGCTTTTTAAACCGGAAAAGGAGTATTGACATGAGTGATGTCAGCTTCAGCCAGGAGCGGGAGAAGCTCATACTGCCTCCGGACCAGGCAGCGGAGATGAATTATGCGCCGATCCAGGATGCCATGGCAGTTTCTGATACCTCCAGCCTGAGGAGGCTGGTTCTGGACACCCTGCGCGGCAGTGCAAAAAAGACGGTTTCCAGCATTGCTGTAGCTATGAACAGCAGGGATACGGAGACCTCCCACTATGCTGCATCGGTGATTCTGGATGCGCTGTCCCAGTGCCGGACTACGGCACAAAATATGACCACCCAGATGCAAAAGCACCCGGAGGATGTGGAAATGAATTTGCTTACCCTTGAGTACCTCCATGAGATACTCAGCATGAGGATCATGAATGACATCGAGCAGAGAACCTATATCTATATTATGAATGACGTTGCGGAAAATCTCTTTACCCATAACCTGTGGTACATGACAGCGACCCATTATCTATGGATGACGGATTTTTTCATTTCCATCAAGGATTATAGCATGGCGGATCAGTGGGTTACCAGGGCCGGACAGTACCGGCCCCAGCTGCTGGATACTTACAAGGCTCATTTACACCTGTATTTTGAACAACAGAACGCCAGGGCTTTTTTCGATTGCCTGGATGAGCTGAGGGAGGCGGACATTACGGTTGACGAGGAGATTATGGGTCTGTTCCGCCTATATGGGAAGAGGCCTTAGGCAGGAAATAACAATATAATAACAATGTATTTTTATAGAAGGAAAAGGGACAAATGGTTTCTATCAGAAATTACTTTACAATTTTCATATTGATGTTAATGGTATTTGTAATGTTTATGTTTGTCGGCGTATCTTCGAATATTTTGTCGGATACCTCTACCAACAGCCAGCTTAAGGACGGGATTGGGGTAGAAGCCGGGGATACCATAACGGAGGATTCCCTGAACCTGGCTGCAGCTGCGCCCGGAAGCACCGGGAGTGGAAGGGAGGCCTTTTCACCGGAGGAGAAGCAGCGTGTCGCTATCCTGTCGGAGGGAACGGAGGATACGGTTTCACGGCTCCTAACCGAATGGTGCGTGTACAATAAATACCTGTACCGGCTTTATAGCTCCCTGCCGGATGAGGAGGCGATCCGGGACTATGATGTGGTGCTGTTTGGGGATTATAAGGTTAAGGCTATGGATTTGGGGCTTTTGTATACCTATGCTTCCTTGGGGAAAACCATGATTTTTACCCGGCTTCCCGATTACTGGGAGATCTGTTTAAACAGGAGGCTGATGGATTTTTTCGGTATCCGGGCAGGAGTCTCTGAGGCTGTGACTGCTGACGGAATTAAGGTGTTTTCGGATTTCATGATCAGTAAGGAAAGGCTTTATACGGAGGGGGATTATTTTGGTAATGAGGATGACACACAGATCAGTGTGCCCTATTATTCCCTTGCACCGGGCTATGAGGTATATGCAGTAGGCCTGCTGGACAACCAGGAGCTGCTGGGGATTGAAAACAGGGAGCTTCCGCCCCTTCTATGGAGAGCCACCACGGAGGAAGCCTTTGTGTGTGTCATCAACAGCGAGCTTTTTGACGGCATGTCCCTGCTTGGGGTGCTGACCGGCTTTATGTCCCATCTGGGGGATTATTATGTATACCCGGTCGTAAATGCCCAGACCATATCCCTGACTGGTTATCCTTATTTTTCGGATGAGAACGGTGAAGCCCTGGAGCAGCTGTATAGCAGAACCTCGGAGGCTGTGGCAAGGGATTTGCTGTGGCCGAATATCATACAGATCCTAAAAAATTATGGAGGCTCCTACAGCTTTTTTGCAGCCCCCCAGCTGGATTACCTGGATGGGGTAGGGTCAAAGGAGGACTATCTTGGTTTCTATTTACGGGAGATTGGCAAGCTTCCCGGGAATATGGGGCTTTCCCTGGGACAGGTATCGGACATTAGCCTGGAGGATATGGTAGCAGAGGATGAGGCTTTTTTTAAGGAATCCCTGCCGGATTATGATTTTTCAGCCTTATATACGGCGGATTTTACTGCCGGTGAGCTGGAAGGGAGCTTAAAAGGCGGGCTGCTGGAGCATATCAGCCTGGTCATGTCGGATTACAGGGAAGGGGACAGGCTGATAGATTTTTTGGAGGAGGGCATACTATCAGTAAAATTTAATCTGGACGGCTACCGGCATGAGACAAGGGACGACCTGCGGATGGCCTGCATTGAAAATGCCCTTGGCATGTGTAATATGAAGGTGGATATCGGACGTGTCTTTTATCCGGGGGGAGCCTTTGACGAATGGAATAACCTAAGCCTGGAATGGTCAAAGGGCGACACGTATTTTAAGGATTATTCCATGCTTGATATGGTGCCGGTTTATGAAATGGAGAAGAGGGTCAAGCGTTTCCTAGCGATGGACTATGTCTGTGAATATGGCCAGAATGATGTCAGCATCCGTATCGACCATTTTGATGAGGAGGCATATTTCATCCTTTGCACCAACAACAGGAGCATTGATTATATTGAAAATGGGACGGCAAAGCCAATCTCCGCAACCAAATATTTGATCAAGGCAACGGATGGGAATGTCCGGATCCATATGATTGAAGAGAATGTTTTGGGGAAGCCTAAGAACAATAAAACAATCCCGAGTACACCGCAGTAAGACCGTCTGGGCAGGACGGTGTGGAAAGCTTTCTAAAAAAGCAGGATACCGTTTCTGAGAATACTAAGCTTTACCGGCAGATCTGTCAGGTGCCCGGAGTTTGCAGGCTGTGGAGAAAGGCAGGGTTATCCATGAAAGTTTGTATGA
>JARKQP010000818.1 GCA_029974875.1 Mobilitalea sp. | reverse complement strand
TTTGATGTGACTGTGTAGGTGCAGGAGCCATGGCGTAAGGAACCCCCCCGATTAACTCCCAACGTTCGTTATCATCCCATGTACAGTAATCGGTGTAGGTATATCGTTCATTTGGTTGTGGTATTGACATTTTATTAACCTCCTCTACATCGTCCGTTGCGAACTTATTACTTTTTATGCACTCGCATATGGATTTATTGATATATATACTAAGGTTTACACCTTTGAAAATATAGTCTGCTTTGATTCATTATGTTCAATTATAGCCAGGAAAATGAAATATTATTTGCTAAGTATATCAGATGGCCTTATTAGCATATATCTTACCTAGTGGTATATATAAGTTTACCATAAGAGGGCAAATGCTTCAAGATGGAAGTCTTAACGGATCGGCCAATCCAGAATTGTTGTGGCACGGAATGCATCTAGTGTGGTGTCCGGCTCATAATTAGGCTAACAGCACTGCCTATTTTGTCATCCACTGCGTTGTCGTCAGTCGGCGTAGGAACCACTACGCCTCCCTCCTCCGCCTTGCGGAGTGACAAAATATTCAGCACTGTTAGCCTAAAGATGAGCTGGACACCACACTAGTGTGGTGTCCGATTGATAAATAATATCACTTCAACATCATTGACATGGGAAAGCCGGGAATGGTAAAGTTAGGTATGACTTGCTATGATTTTTAGTTAAAAGAGCAGAAGGAGAGGTATGAGAATGGAACAAAAGAATCTGGTAATGAAGGATATCATTTTTCTGGCAATTCTATCAGCGGCCCTGCTGTTGGTCTCCGGTCTGGCAATGCCCTTGGTAATGTTTACGGATATCTTTGGCCTGAGACAGATGGCGTCGGCATTGTTTTTCGGACTATTCCTCGTGATTGGGTTGACAAAGGTACCAAAGAAGGGGGCACTGCTGTTCATTGGGCTGTTCACCGGGGTTGTCCTGTTGTTTATGTCCCCGGTTATGTTTTGGAATAATGTTATCGGTGCACTTGCGGTGGAGCTGGTCTGCTTTCTTATTTTCAGGGGCTACGAAAGCAAAGCGTCCAAATTTGTGGCTGCAACACTTTTTACCCCTCTGACTCTTCCGGTTACTTTGGTTTCCTCGGCTATTATTAAGAATGAGACAATTTCCTCCGTATGGGGAGAGGGGATACTGCCGGCTTTTATGTGTGTTGGGACGGTCCTGGTAAGTGCCTTTAGCTCCTGGCTGGGCTTTAAGATCTGTGCAGAACTAAAGAGAACAGGAAAGCTTAAGCTATGATGGACAGGATCAGAGGAAAATATGCGGCTTTTCCCCTGCTGGCTTTGGCAGAAGCCTATATTATTTTTTTCGTGGGAATGCTGCTGGCAACAAAGCCTTATTTTTGGGGATTCCTGCTGGCGGTGCTTTTTGTAGACATCCTCTTTGGATACTGGAAGACGGCGGTATTCGTGCTGGCTATATTCCTTCCCATCAGCGGGCTTGCCGGGCTGATCGCCTTGCCGGGAGCGGGAAGCGTCAAGGCCTTGCAATTGGCAGGCAGGTTCCTGTGCCTTGCCATCGCTGCAATTCCGACTGCGGTTATGGAGCCGGTAGGGCTGGTGAGGGTCATGAACCGTATGGGCTTTCCCAGGTATCTTACCCTCGGAATGCTGGTGACGATACGTTTTGTACCCTATATGGCAGAGGAGATGATGCAGATCAGGACAGCCATGAAATCCAGGGGAATCCGTACGGGCTGGTATAATCCGAAGTTTTTATACAGGGCATTGATAATCCCGGTGATTATCCGGATCATCAATATCTCCGACTTGTTGACGGTGTCAATTGAGACCAGGGGCTTTGTCATGAAGGATGTTAAGGCTACGGTCTACCAGGTTCCGTCCTGGAGCTTTAAGGATACTCTTTATGCCGTGCTGCTGGTACTGGTTGTCGTAGTATTTTCAGGGATGGGGGTATGGCATGGGGCAGGATAAGGATATGGAAAGAAACAAGGAACAGGAGAAAAAAGGTAGGGGCTCCAGCCCGTTATTAGAAGTAGACCGAATGTCTTACCGGTACAGTGAAGAGGGTGAATGGGTGCTCCGGGATATATCCTTTGACGTATTGCCGGGGGAATTTGTCCTGGTATCCGGACCGTCGGGTCAGGGTAAGTCCACGCTCCTAAGCTGCTGTAACGGCGTTATTCCCCAGATCCAGGGTAACGGTGTTCTGGAAGGAAATATCACGATTTGCGGACAGGCTGCAAAGGAATTAAAAATATGTGAGATTTCAAGACTATTAGGCTCCGTGCTGCAGAATGCACAGGAGCAGATCATATTTGATTTAGTAAAGGATGAGATAGCATTTCCCTGTGAAAACCTGCATCTGGAATGCAGTGAGATTGACCGGCGTATCGAGGAGGCAACCCGCATGATGGAGCTGAATCCGGAGGACAGGACGAGAAAGCTGTCAGGAGGGCAGATGCAGCGTCTGATCACTGCAGCTACCCTCAGTATGGAGCCTCAAGTATTCGTGCTGGATGAGCCTTTAGCCAATCTGGATCTGGCCTTTGGAAAAAAGTTATTACAGGTATTAAAGGAAATGTGTGGCCAAGGCAAGGGCGTGATCTTCATGGAACACCGCCTGGACCTGGTTCTGCCTTATGCGGATAAGGTGCTGTGGCTTGAGGATAAGAAGGGAACCCTATTTACTGAGATATCTGCCTTCCGGGAATTTCTTAAGGAACGCGGGCAGAAGCAGGAAAGTCAGGGGAATCAAAAGGCCCTGAAAGCAATCATCACGGAGCGGGAAGGGGAGGGGAGATCCCTTTTAACGCTGGATAACCTAGGGTTTCACGTCCGGGGCAGGTATATCCTCCAGTCCATCGGCCTGGACATACGGGAAGGGGATAAATGGCTTATTATCGGTGACAATGGTTCAGGGAAAACTACCCTGCTAAAATTAATGGCGAGGCTTTTAAAGGAAACGGAAGGAAGCGTGACTCAGAGCCTGGTGAAGCGCCAGGGATTAGTAGGAAAGCCGGAATGGTACCGGAAGCTGGGGTATGTCTTCCAAAATCCAAATTATCAGCTCTACATGCCCAGCGTCATCCAGGAGGTACTGGCACAGGCGAAAGACAAGGAGCTGGGAAGAAAACTGCTGGAGCATTTTGAGTTAACCGGTTTAGGGGAAAGCCACCCCCACAGCTTATCGGAGGGACAGAAGAGAAAGCTGGGGATAGCTGCTATCCTTGCAATGGAACCGGAGGTTCTGCTGCTGGATGAGCCGACGGTGGGACAGGACCTAAGGAGCCTTGGGCTATTGCGCGGCTGCCTTTTGGATCCGGGACTAAACAAGGCAAAAACAATGATCACCATTACCCATGACCCAAGGTGCGCCCCCTTGTTGGGCGACAAGGTGTGCTGGCTGGAAAAAGGAAGGATCAGGGCAACCGGAGGGCTGGAGCTTTTGGAGCAGTATTTTGACAAAGACAAGGTCTGCCTGTAGGTAGAGGATATATTTTAAGAAAAGCTTATCCGGTAATGGTGAAAATGAAGACGGATAAGCTTTTTTATTTGGAGCTGTTAACTGTGGATTGCGGCTGAAAGTATGATATGTGCCATAAATAATGAGATAAGGGGAAGCAAGCTGCCCCACAATAATTCAGTTATGGAATGGCGTTTCATTTTCAGGCTCGACCAATAGACCAATAAAAGGATGAGAACTCCGGGGATGAGGCCTTTAAAACCGGTGAAGTAGATACCTAGGGCAACCGGGCCGACAATACCGCAGGCATGGCCGCTCGCCTTAATCTTGATTAATTTATTAAATATGATGATTAGGATACCGGAAAAGAAGTAAACCAGATAGATCGTCCATAGGATCTTGGTGGAATCAAGAAATGAGATGGATATAATGCCAAGCAAATATCCCATATTAGCCATAAGGATAGCAAGGTTTCTTTGTCCATCCCGTCCCTGCTTCTTAAACCCGGGCAAAAAAGCCTGTAACGGATAGGCCAGGACTGGAAGAAGTACCAGATAAATGATTGACAGCAGATAAGAAACCGGATTGCCGAAAGCCTTTCCCTGGCTTATAAATAATAAGGTTAATATGGCAAGGGCACCGATGGGGGCAATCGTAAGAATGCGAATAATTTTCGCAAGCTTTAGCTCAAAATGCATGGTGAATCACTCCTTAATGTAATTTTTATTTTATAGGGCTGGCAGTCCTATAAAATATATTGATTACTATATAATATAGTTTTAATAACTACATACAGGATATAACAATAATGCCGGATTGTCAAGAATGGATTCAGATAAAAGGAAATTTTATGAAAAAGCTTACCCCGCATTCTTTGTTGGCGGCATATATTTTTCCGTTATAAAATTCCACTATTTTTTTTGAAATAGTGAGTCCAAGACCGAAGTTCCCGGTCTTATCCTTATATAAATTATCGAATATTCTATCAATATTTGCATCATTAATATTTGGCCCGTCGTTATAGATTTCTATTAATATGGAACCCTCCTCTATCTTTAAGGATAAACTTATTTTATTCCTTGCATATCGGAGAGCATTATCTAAAATATTTTCAATGGCAACCTGGATTTTGTCCTCACTTCCTTTCATTGAAACCGCATCGATGTTTAGATCCCAATGAAGGTTGGTGTTAATAGCTTCAAATCGATTTATTATAGCTTGCAGCAGTCTGTCCAAATGGATGTCTGTTCTGTCATTGTTGTTTTCTAAAGCATAATTTAATGTATTTAAATATAACAATTGTTTAATGTTTTTTTCCAAGCGGATTGCTTCCTCTTTAATAATCTCAGCCGTGTTTTCCGCTGATTCAATATAAATTCCATCGATTATCCCCTGTGCATGACTCATAATAATTGCGACTGGAGTTTTTAGTTCATGGGATATACTCTGCAAATACATTTTTTCCTTTTCATCGGCACGTTGCAATTCTCTTTGCATGGAAATCATAGACTTTGCCAAACGTCCAATCTCATCCTCGCTTTCGACTGCAATTGGATTCTTCCAGTCTTTAAGTGCTATTCTTGCTGTGTATTTTTCCAGTTCCTTAAGAGGCTGTGAAATATGGTTTGCTACTAGTTTTGCGGCCAGGAATCCTATCCCTATAAATAGGATGCTTATAATAAGTACCGTATACAGGAAAGTATTATCCTGATAATTAGGCATATAGGAAATTAAGTAGGATCTTTCCAGGTCGTTGCTCTCAATGGAGCTTATAATAAAAATGTAACTTTTTCTTTGGTAAGATTCTTTAAATAATTTTTCGGACATATTGTCGTCTTCTATATGACCTGAAATCCACTTTTCTACACCGTAGGTCCTGGGCATCAAATAGATCAGTCTTTTTTTATTGACGATTCTTTCCACATCTTCAATATTTAACTTAAGAATATAATGGTTGCTGCCTTTCAAATTTTTTAGCTCATCAAATAAATCCTTACTATCCTCTAAGTCATCACTTTGCAACAGGATATTATGTGCAACCTTTAAGTCGTTAATTTTGGCGTTTTCATTTAAATGGCGGTAGGCAACTACGTATAAACCAGAAATACTGCATATAATAACTAATATGACAAGAGTAAAGATAGCCCAAATTTTAATAGCTAATGACTTGAATTTAATTTTTTTCATACCTATACCCGTGCCTTTCACTTTTTGATGACCTATTCCAGAAGCGAATATATTCGCTTTGTGAATAGGCCTTAATAAATAGTTTGAAAGTGTTTTTATTTCAAACTTTCGTCACCAATTTATAACCATATCCATAGAGAGTTTCAATATTTAACTTGTCCATCTTTTTCCGAAGTCTTCTTATGGTATTATCAACGACTCTTTCGGAACCATAATAATCGAATCCCCAAATATTCATTAAGATCTGTTCCCTGGTCACTACGATGTTCTTATTTTGGGCAATATAAAGCAACAGTTCGAATTCCTTATTGGTTAATTGGATTTCCTTGTTTTGATAGTTAACGGTTCGCTGATTTATGCTGATACTGTAATCTGCAACAATTATTATGTCATTAATCTCCGTATCCTCTTTTCCATGCATCCGCTCAAACAGGCGGTTCACCCGAATCACAAGTTCTCTGGGCAAAAAAGGCTTTGAAAGATAATCATCGCTTCCGAGTTCCAAGCCAACGACTCTATCCAATTCTTCATTTCTTGCTGACATAAATATTACAGGAGTATCTTCTTTGAATTCTTTAATAGCTTTAATTAGTTCATATCCATCGATATCAGGAAGCATAATGTCAAGCACCCAAAGATCCGGCAAATCATGTATTCTACTTAATGCGGATATGCCATCGCTAAATGTAATGACCTCATATCCTTCTATCTCAAGATATTTTTTCAATAAAATGTTTAAACTTTTTTCATCCTCAACCAGATAGATCTGTTTCAAAATGCTCACCTCTTTTTATATAGTTTTAATGCTTCACAATAAATTAAAATACAAAAATATGTTAAAATTATGTTTTTATTACTTAATTTGTAACTAAAGATCATTTTTTCCTATGCCATTCAAAGCATGGGAATGCTCCCAAATCATGAAAAATCTGTGATTTGGCGCCGGCTAACTTGAAAAAAGCATTTTTTTTCTGGAAGATTCTGAATAGTTATACATTTTTTATCCTATATTAATAAAAATAGCATAATTATAACACAATTCCTCGAAAATTATATGACAATTTTAGCTTATGCTCATTATAATTGGTTTTTATTAAGTGATACATACAGAAAAGAGGTTATTATGTTATTTACTTCCGTTTCATTTGTATATATGTTTTTACCCTTGGTGTTATTATTTTACTATTTTCCGTTTAGAAAATTCAGAAAAGTGCAACACTTTTTTCTTTTTATTGTCAGTTTATTATTTTACGCTTGGGAAGTTCCATCCTATGTATTGATTTTACTGTTTTCGATTCTTATAAATTATCTATTTGGAATTCTGGTCGATAAATTTCGAAACAACGAATTAAAAAGCCGGATGATTCTCTCTGTTTCAATTATCTTGAATTTGGGAATTATCTTTTTCTTTAAATATTTGGCTTTTGCAATATCCAATATCAATGCCGTATTTCATGAAAACATTCCTGTTCCTGAAATTATGCTGCCCATTGGTATCTCCTTCTTTACCTTTCAGGCCATCTCTTATGTCATTGATGTTTATCGGAATAATGGCAAGGTTCAAAAGAATCCTTTGAATGTAGGTCTTTATATTGCATTTTTTCCCCAGCTGGTTGCGGGACCAATTGTCCGGTATGAATCCTTTGCCAGTCAGTTGGAGAACCGTAAAGAATCCTTTGCTACTTTTTCTGATGGGGTTATCCGCTTTATCCGTGGTCTGGCTAAAAAAATATTACTTGCAAATACTTTAGCGGCAGTGGCGGATAAAGCTTTTTCTGCCCCAAAGGATGAACTATCCGTTAGCTTTGCCTGGCTGGGAATCCTCGCCTATAGCTTTCAAATTCTCTTTGATTTCTCCGGTTATTCAGAAATGGCAATTGGTCTTGGGAAAATGTTTGGTTTTGAATTTCAAGAAAACTTTAATTATCCATATATCTCAAAGTCAATCTCTGAGTTCTTTCGAAGGTGGCATATTTCCCTGGGCTCATGGTTTCGTGATTATGTATACTTTCCCCTTGGCGGCAGCCGGGTAAAAACAAAATCGCGTCTTATTTTCAATCTTTTTGTAGTATGGATATTAACGGGCTTATGGCATGGTGCGAATTGGACATTTATTATATGGGGGGCATTTTATTTTCTGCTTATTTCTTTTGAAAAATTAACCGGATTTGATAAATCAAGGCGTTTTAAGTTATTACATCATATGTATACTATTTTATTTGTGATGATTGGATGGGTGTTATTCCGGTCTGCGGATATTTCGCAGGCACTGTACTATTTAAAGATTATGTTCTTTCAAAGCAGTAATGAAATCTTTGATCAGAATACAGCCATTTATTTCATGGAAAATAAATTCTTTTTTATTACTGCCTTTTTATGTTCCACCCCGGTATTTCATACAGTATCATCCAAATGGAACTTAATGGAAAAGCGGTGGAACGGAGTACTCTATCCCATTCTTTATATACTGCTTTTTGTGATATCCATGAGCTACGTGATAAAAGGCTCCTATAATCCCTTTATTTATTTTAATTTTTAAATATATATAAAGTTTTGACTGAAATCTTTGGCACTAGCTATCTTTGCACTAACTATATTTGCACTGCGGATATGCGCAGGAAAGAAGAACAGGTTAAAAAATAGAAATTTTTCAACTTACTTTTTTTATCTGTTCCATCTTGAATAGATTTCTCAAAATTGAAAGGCCTAGGTGTTGAAATGATACGAAAAAAGAAATCGAAAATAAACCGATATTCTGTTACAACAATCTTATTTATCCTTCTTGTATACTTTTACTTTATTGGAATGATAATTCATTCGAAAGCGATTGAGTCCACCATCCGTACTTCCATGGAAAAGATGACAGAAAATGATAATAAGGATGCCTTTGATGTGATAGAGACATTCTTTTCCAACTGTGACGCTGCTTTTACAGACAATGTATATGATAAGTTTACTATGATTGATATCAATGGATTGTTTCAGAGAATTCTCCAAAGGAAAATAGTGAATGATGTTGATGGCAGCCATACCGTATATCAACTTGATAATGGACAGCTTACCTATTATTATCCGGGTTTTGGAGTGAATATTGCGCACAAAAATATCAGAGCTCTAAGTGAGTATTTAGATTCTGTTGGAACGCAATTGCTTTATGTACAGGCTCCCCTAAAAATTAACAAATATGATAATCAGCTGCCTTATGGTTTGACGGATTATCCAAATCAGAATACGGATAACTTTTTGAAGGGACTGGACAAATTAAAAATAGACTATGTGGATTTTAGGGAAGTAATCCAGGGCACATTTTCCGACTATGAAGCCTTGTTTTACGATACGGACCATCACTGGAAAACAGAGACCGGTTTTTGGGCATATACTTATCTCATGGATTATATGAAGCATAACTATGGGTTTTCTTACGATGAAAGAAAGGTTAATTCCGATAATTTTACATCCGTCACAATAAAGGACAGTTTTATAGGTTCATTAGCGAACCGGGTAGGTACCTGGTATGCGGGGGTGGATGATTTCACGTTTATATATCCAAAATTTGATACAAGCTTTACCTATGATAAATATTATCCTTATGGAATCGTAAAGGATTATACACGGGTTGGTTCTTTCACGGATACCTTACTTTTTAAAGAACGTATGGAAAATGGGGACAAAGCATTGGCTTATCGTGACAACTGCTATTTTAACGGAAATCCTGCCCTTGTTAATATTACCAATAATAATATTCCGGAGGGAAGGCTGTTAGTGGTTCAGGATTCTTTTGGTAAATCAATTACTCCTTTTTTAGCACTCAATTTTCATCAGATAGATGTATTGGATTTAAGGGATTATAAAGGGATGACGCTCCTTGACTACGTAAAGGAGAATCATTATGACTATGTAATGATTATTTATAGTCCAAGCTGCTTTAGCAAAGGGCTGTATTATCAGCAATTTAAATTTTACGATTATAAGTAACGTATCGTACAAAGCGTCTGACAGCATATCAGGTACCAACGCATAGGGTATGATCCGGAACATAAATAACTGTTGTCCGGCCGGAAGGATCATTAGCAGGGCAACAGCTTCTCCAGCTCCAATTGGAGGCTTCAAGCAAGCTTCCAATCGGAGCTTTATCGTGTCAAATAAGGCAGCCCGCCGGCTTACCCTGCTAGAAACTGCCAATTCTGGAGAAAGCACTAGAATAACAGAAAAAGTGCCATAAAATTACAAGTAACAACTTTATAAAAAAAATAAGTTGTCATTTAAAATAACTTATGCTATACTTTACAAAATAAGGAGTGAGAATCATATGATTAAGTTTGAGAACATTAGCAAGAAATATGAAAATGGCCTCGAAGCGGTAAAATCCCTTGACCTGGTAATAAATAGCGGGGAACTGCTTGTTCTTATCGGGCCAAGCGGCTGTGGCAAGACGACCACAATGAAAATGATTAACCGCCTCATTACCTATTCAGAAGGTAAAATTACGATCGACGGTAAGGCTATTGATACCCTTGATCCGGTCATGTTACGTCGCAATATTGGTTATGTAATCCAACAGGTCGGCTTATTTCCCCATTACACCATCGAAGAAAATATCGCATTAATCCCTAAGCTGAAAAAGTGGAAGGAGCCCCAGACCAGGGAGCGGGTCAATGAACTGCTGCATACGGTTGGGCTGGAGCCGGAGGTCTTTGCAAAACGGTATCCAAGGGAGCTTTGCGGCGGGCAGCAGCAGCGTGTCGGGGTCGCCCGGGCGCTGGCAGCCAATCCGGATATCATCCTGATGGATGAGCCATTTGGCGCCCTGGATCCCATAACCCGTGAGCAGCTCCAGGATGAGCTGCTGCGGATACAGGCAAAGATGCATAAAACAATTGTTTTTGTGACCCATGATATGGATGAAGCCCTGAAGCTGGGCGACAGAATTGCGGTCATGAAGGATGGGGAGCTGCTGCAGCTGGATACACCTGACCAATTGCTGAGCAACCCTTCCCACGGATTTGTTGAGGAGTTTATAGGGAAGAAGCGGATCTATCAGAATCCCGACTACATACCTATTACTGATATTATGCGTGATAATCCGGCCTTGACCCTGCCCTCAAGGACGCCCGCCGTTGCCATCAGCTACATGAGGCAATGCAAAACGGATACCCTGATTGTCAGTGACGAATCAGGAAGGCTCTTAGGGATTGTATCCGGCTATGAGCTTCAGGCAGGCAAGGGAAACGCCCAGACAGTGGCAGAGCTTATGAAGTCCGTGGATACCTTCCTGGGTAATACTGCCACTGCAAAGGATGCCCTGCAAATGATTACAAGGGCAGCCTATGGAATCATACCTGTCGTAGATGGGGCCGCAAAGGTGGTTGGCGTTGTTACCCGTGGCTCGCTGCTAGGCTTTTTTGCTAACCAGTGGTGCGAGGAAGGGGGTGATTTGTGTGAGGAATGAGTCTTTATGGGCGCAGATTATATATCAACTGGACATGCGCTGGGCTGACCTGGCACAGGCTCTTCTCCAGCATATCCAGCTCGTCTTCATTTCCATGCTGATCGCAATTGCCATAGGCATCCCCTTAGGTATTTTGATTACCCGGGTGAAAGCCCTTGAGGGGCCTGTGCTGGGGCTGGCTGGCATATTGCAGACAATTCCAAGCCTTGCCTTGCTGGGCTTTATGATTCCTTTGTTCGGGATTGGGATCAAGACAGCGGTAGCAGCCCTGTTTTTGTATTCCCTGCTGCCCATTATACGTAACACCTTTACAGGAATTAAGGACGTGGACAAGGCGACCGTTGAGGCAGCCAGGGGAATGGGGATGACAAGCTTCCAGATCCTCTTTAAGGTCCAGCTGCCCCTTGCCTTAAGTGTAATAATGGCAGGCATTAGGACGGCTACGGTAATCAATGTAGGTACCGCTACCTTGGCGGCGTTCATTGGTGGGGGAGGCCTGGGTGACTTTATATTCATCGGTATTTCAAGGAATATTGACGCCTTGGTGCTGATTGGGGCCTTCCCGGCGGCGCTGCTGGCCCTGCTGTTT
>JARKQP010000799.1 GCA_029974875.1 Mobilitalea sp. | reverse complement strand
CATATCATAAAGGAGCAGATGCAGGAGGTCACAATCCGCACTGTTGCAGCAATGGATTTTTATGAGGGTAAGCTGCAGGGCAAGGAAGTGGTCATTGTCCGCTGCGGCATCGGCAAAGTGAATGCGGCGGTATGTACCCAGATTTTAGCTGATTTATATCATGTGGATGCAGTTATCAATACAGGTGTTGCAGGCTCCTTGAGAAATGAGATTGATATAGCCGACATTGTCCTGTCAACGGATACACAGCAGCACGATATGGATGCTACAGGCTTTGGCTACGGACTGGGAATCATTCCGAGGATGGATAGCTCTATCTTTCAGGCGGATAAGAAGCTGGTTGACCTTGCAAAGACAGTGTGCGGGGAGGTAATTCCCGAGGTAGGGATCCATAAGGGAAGAATTGTGAGCGGAGACCAATTCATTTCTGACAGCCATAAGAAGGAATGGCTGGTCCAGAACTTTGACGGCTATTGTACGGAAATGGAAGGTGCCGCAATTGCACAGGCAGCATACTTAAACCAGATTCCCTTCCTGATTATACGTGCGATTTCCGATAAGGCAGACCATAGTGCGGAGATGGCATATTCTGAATTCGAAGGCATAGCAATTAAGAACACGGTAAAGTTGATTAACGGGCTGTTGGCAAGGCTGTAGGAGGTCATGGAAATCGTATTGTCAGTAGGATAAACGGGCAAAGGTAACCCCGGTATAATAATATTCCAGGATGTCTTTATAGGAGGAGCCCTCCTCTGCCATTGCATTTGCTCCATACTGGCTGAGACCTACTCCATGACCGTCACCATTGCAGACAATGCGCACATGGTCCCCATATTCCTCAATATAAAAATGATTGGACGACAATCCAAGCACCTTGGCAAATTCCTCCCCGGAAAGGGCGAGGCTGCCAAGGTTTATTTTTAATACGTACCCGGCGCTGTCCCGTGACGCAATGCTTACGTCCTCAAAGAAATTAGCCTCACTTAATTTCAGGCCGGAATAATATTTACCGAGAAGGTCAATCAGATCCTTCACACCATATTCTTCGATGGACAGATAGTTGGTGGAGGTGACATCCTGCTTACTGGCTACGCTTGTTAAATAGGGAATGTTAACACCCCAGGCCTCGGAGGCATTCCTCGTAAACCCGGAGCCGGTGTCAAAGAATACGGGAAGGATTAGGTCGTTCCGGTAGACAAGTACCTCGTTATCCGTGGCATAAACCGCGTTTTCCAGTTTAGAAAAATAATAGGTATAATTTTCAGAATCCCAGAGTTTCTTAAGGTCATCCAAGCCAATATAGGACAGGCCCAGCTCGGAGGTAGAAAAGCCCGTCTGACCGGGGCTTTCCTGGGATAACACGGAAATATTATACAGGGCATAGGTTCTGGCGATGACAGCCTGTGTTTTTAAAGCCTCCATCTGATAGCTGGCAGGCATGTTGGCGGCGATGACACCGAGCAGATATTCATCAAAGGAAAGCCGGACTTCCATGCCACCGGCTTCATAATATATCTCAAAGTCTTCTGCTTTTATGGAACCGGCAGCAGTATTACCCTGCTTGGAAAATACCAGGGTAAGCAGGAAAGGAAGCAGAAGCACGACAATGCTGACAAGGATAGTTTTTATTATGAGCTTTTTCATAATCCTCCTAATTTGCTTTTTATCAGGAGGATTTATCCTCCTTAAATAAACTAAAATATTTAAGTATCTAAAGAGGAGGATTTATCCCCTCCAAAGATATGTATGGTTAGTACATTTTATTAGCTACCTTGGAAGAATATGATCAGATACAATGAAAAAGCCTGCCGTATCTTGTGAGAACTAGAGCTTAAGAAGAGATCATCAGAAAGGACGATAATTTTTGTGGCGCTGTCAAATTCCTTCACTGACTGGATCAGCTTCCGGCCGCCCTATGAAACAGGGGGATTGTCAATTGTCGTAAAAAGGAGTTTCTTGACTATATATTTACTTATCCCCATAGAGCGGATATAATTAGGATGGGTTTGATTATAGGTACAAAAGGATATATTAGCGGATAGGAGGGCAGGATGAACACTACGCAGATTCGTTATTTTTTAGTAGCAGCAAAATGCCTCAATTTTACGGAAGCAGCCCAGAAGCTGTATATTTCCCAGCCGGCCTTAAGTAAGCAGCTCCATGCAATTGAAAAAGAGCTGAATATGATCCTGTTCCTGCGCAGCGGCAAGAAGGTATCGCTGACACCTGCCGGGGTTGTATTATATAAGGAGCTCCAAGGCTTTGAGGACGGTTACCATAAGGTAATCCAGAAGGCAAGGGCAGCGAATGAAGGAAATGTGGGAGAGCTGCATATCGGTATACTGCAGGGGCAGATGGTAGGGGAAAGGTTCTCAGAAGGATATGCTGCTTTTTCGAAAAAATACCCCAACATTGCCGTTTTCCTGTACCGGGATACCTTCTCGGGAATCAGGGGGAAGCTGGAGGATCAAACCCTGGATATCGGGATTTCCCTGGGATTTGATCTTGATGATGAAGAAAAGTATTATATAGAAAAAATAACAACCAGTAAAAGCGTCTTTGCCGTTTCCGAAAAACACCCCCTAAGTAAAAGGGAGATCATAGACTGGGAGGACTTAAAGGAGGAACACTTTATCCTGATTGACGAAAGGGATTCCTACGCCGGAAGCAGGATGCTGATAGCAGACTGTAAGAAGAGGGGCTTTTATCCGGATGTCAGGTATGTCCCCTCCCTTGAGACGGTGATGCTCTGTGTAGAGGCGGGGCTTGGGATCGGGATTGTAAATACCATGAATTATTTAGTCCTGAATCCTTCCATAAAAATATTGGAAAACATTAAGCTCACGGATACGGATACGGTCATGGCCTGGAAAAAGAAGAATATGAACCCGGTGATACCCCTGTTTAAGGATATATTTTTAAATATATAAGTATAACTTTTGGTTATTGATTTCTGCATATTTAGTAAGTTTACTTTGGCAACACCTCTTCTTATAATTATCTTATCAAAGAAGGAGAGGTGTTTTGTTATGACAAAAATGGAGAAGTTTGAGAATGCTGTAAAACTGGGGCCGATAAAGTCAAAGGAGGATATCCCGGTATATGCCCATATCTGTGCCTATGCCGGGGTGCTGTCGGGAAAAACACAGGCTGATCTGTTCCAAGGGAATGATGTATGGCTGGAGGCCATGATTAAAACCTATGAAAGCCTGGGCGTGGAACCGGACGCCGTATTTCCGATGAATCCCAAGGATGTTACCTTTATCGAGCAGATGAAGGCGAGGATCCCTGGCAGGGAACTGGGGGAAAATGAATTATTCCAATTCGTAGAAGAGGAGATAATGAAGCAGGCGGATTATAAGACCATCATTGAAAAAGGCTTTGGAGCCTGGCAGGCACCCTTTGTAGCCTCCATACAGAATCCTCCCATCAAGCAAAATGCGTTAACGGGGCTGAAGGTTACCTTAAGGTTCATCCAGGCGGGAATGGGCTGTGGGAAAAACCGCAGATACTGGGAGAAAGGAAGGGGAATCCCCCTAATGTTCCATACAGGCTGTGGAACGCCCTTTGACACCTTCTCCATGTCAAGGGGGCTGGAGCAGTTCTTTTATGACATTTATGATGAGCCTGATCTGGTGAAGCGGGCATGTGAACGGGCAAATCCGGATATGATTAAAACAATCTTCAGGAGCGCTAAGCCGGGAGACCGTGTGGGCATCTTTGCAATGAGATCTTCTGCCACCTTCATATCCCCGGATATGTTTGAGGAATTCTCATGGCCTTATTTGAAGCAGATTATGATGGCCCTGATTGAGAAAAATATTACTCCGGTTCTGCATGCGGACGGCAATTGGCTTCCGATGCTTCCTTATTTGACAGAGCTGCCCGACGGAAAATGTATTATTGAGCTGGACGGGGATACGGACATTGAAAAGGCCTATGGGATCCTGCAGGGGCACCAATGCATCCGCGGTGATGTTCCCGCATCACTTTTTGCCTTTGGCAGCGTGAAGGAGATTACAGACTATTGCGTGAAATTGGTGGGCTTGGCCATGAATGGCGGCTTTATTATTGGCAATGGCTGTGAGATACCGTTAAATGCAAAGAAGGAGAACCTGCAGGCATTTTTAAATTGTACCAAGTAAGGCAGGACGTATAAAGGGAGGGTATCATAGGCCTAACCTGGATAACCTGAGCCTGGCTCTGGGATTGCGGGACAGAAAGGAGAAGGCCAGCAGGGCAAATAATAAAAGGCTGGCACTCCAAATGGCTTTCTCCCGGAGAAGGCTTGCGGCAAGGGCACCGATGACAGCACCGGAAGCAAAGGCTAGGATAATACAGCTATATTGTAATGCTAATTTAAGGCTTTGCCTGTCACCGAGGGCAAGGCCTTTATAAAAGTGATCGGCACAGGAGCGCATATTTCCGGTGCAGAATACGCTGGCATAGCTCTCCCTTCCGTGAAAGGTACGAAAAGCACAGTATTGCAGGGAGGCGGCGAAGGAAACCATGAGATTGTCTAATTCATGGGGGCAGCTTGTGACTTTAAAGCCGATTATAATAAGAATCATGCCTTCTATGGCCAGGATTGCCCGCCTCCAGAATATAGCCCTGTCCTTAAAGTAGGCAT
>JARKQP010000789.1 GCA_029974875.1 Mobilitalea sp. | reverse complement strand
GCTACCAACACTCCCTGTAAGAGGGATCTGGTAGCCGAATATGTAGAAGCAGTGAGGGCAGAGGGGTTGAAGGTAGGCCTGTATTTTTCACTCATTGATTGGTACCATGAGGATTTCCCCCATTATGGGGATCGGATCCATCCCATGAGGGGGAATGAAGCTTACAGGAATGACCAGAGGGACTTCTCCAGGTATGTTACCTACATGCATAACCAGGTACGGGAGCTTTGCACCAATTATGGGAAGCTGGATATCCTGTGGTTTGACTTTTCTTACGATGATATGACGGGGGAGAAATGGGAAGCAGCAAAATTAGTGGATATGGTCCGTACCCTGCAGCCCCAGGTAATTATCGATAACCGCCTGGAGGTCAGCGGCGTGGGATACGGATCTTTGGCAGAGGGCAATCCGACGCCTTACCACGGAGATTTCGTCAGCCCGGAGCAGATGATACCGCCCAGGGGCATCCAGGATAAGAGTGGAATGGATTTGATTTGGGAAGCCTGTGTTACCATGAACCAGAACTGGGGCTACCATGCAACTGACCATTATTTTAAACCGGCGCCCATGCTCATCCACAAGCTGGTGGAATGTGTTTCCAAGGGAGGAAACCTTCTTTTGAATGTGGGACCTGATGCGAAGGGGAATATCCCCGGGGAATCCTTAAGGATTCTTGAGGAAATCGGCAGATGGATGGGGAAGAACGGGGAAAGCATCTATGGCTGCGGCAAGGCAGTAAAAGATCCGGCTGTCGGCAGTAAAGAACCGGCTACCAGCAGTAAAAACCCGGCTGTCGGCAGTAAAGAACTAACTACCGGCAATAAAAACCCGGCTGTCGGCAATAAAGAGCCGGCTATCGTCAGTAAAGAACCGGCTGCCGCTAGTTCCTGGGAACTATCTGCTGCTGGATCTTGGGAGAAAAGTGATTACGGGCCTATGACTGCAAAGGAAAATAAAATCTATTACCATTTGTATGAGAATTCTATTGGCCCCATGCCCCTGCCGGGCATCAGGAAAGAGGAGATTGAGGCCATCCGGTACCTGGCAACAGGAGTGGAGGTACCCATATCCTCCAGCTGGGTGCATACGGATTACCCGGATATGGTATTTGCCGATTTAGGGCCGGATCCGGTACTGCCGGATTCCACGGATACCGTTTTAGAGGTGATAAGAAAGAAATAAGAAGGAAACAAGAAAGAAATAGGAAAGAAGTAAGAAGAAAATAAAAAGGAACAAGAAGGAAATAAGAAGATGAATAAAGGCATATCAGAGAAGGAGAATCCATCATGTTTACAGAAGAACGATTAGATGCTATTGTCCAAATGCTCCAGCAGGATGGCAAGGTAAAGGTCCGAGATTTGAGTGAGCTTTTTCAGGTAACGGAAGACTGTATCCGCAAGGATTTGAAGGTTCTGGAGAATGCCGGAAAGCTTAAGAGAACCTATGGGGGAGCTATCCTTTCCCAGGATTATCCTCTCCAAAGGGATGTTATTGACCGCAGGATGGTCCATGTGGAGGAGAAAAATGTAATTGCCCGGAAAGCCCTGGAGCTGATCCGCGAGGATGAAACCATATTTTTAGATATTTCCACCAGCAATATTAAGCTTGCAGAATTGCTGGTAGAATCCAGGAAGCACCTGGTGGTCGTCAGCAATATGATTGATATATTACAGATATTAGCGAAAACCTCCTCCATTACGGCCATCGGTACCGGAGGCACCATGCACCGTACCGTGAACGGATTTATGGGTATTGCCACCGTGGAATTCATCAAGCAGTATAGCTTTGACAGGGCCTTTATCGGCAGCTGCGGCGTGGATATGACGGATTCCTCCATCACAACCTTGGGGTCGGAGGATGGTTTGACAAAGAAGGCAGCGATTATGAGCAGCCGCCACAAATATATTGTTATGGAACGGGATAAATTCTATTACAACGATTCCTTTAAATTTGCCCATTTCGACGATATTGACGGAATTATTACAGACTCCCAGCCGGATCCGGAGACCTTGAAAAGCCTGGAGGCTGCGGGAGTGCATTTATATTAGAGGAGTACTCTAGATTTGAAAACAGAAGGGGAGACAATCAGATATGATTCAGATTGTAAAGGAGAGTAAGAAGCAGTGTAAAGTGAGCTTTTATGAGGGGGAAATGCATAGCTATTTTGACGGTCAGCTGCGGATCGGCATGGGAACCTCCCAATTGACGAAAATAAGAGTGAAGGAAATCATGGCCGCTGCAGTAAAGGAATTAAAGAGGTATAACCTGCCCGGGGCACAGCTTGATGTTTCTCCGGTGTTAGAAGCAGGAACGATAGAAAGCATGAGGGATATTGCCGAAGGGCTTATTCTTGGCGGATATGAACATCCAAAATATCCGGCAAGGGAAGATATCCCCCTGGAGCTTGATTTGACGGGAGTTTTACAGGAGGACTGGCAGGCAGGACAGGAGCTGCTTAAGGAGACCACCCATATTCTTCAGGGTGTGCTGTTTGCCAGGGATATGGTGAATCTGCCGGGAAATAAGCTCCGGCCCCTTGATTTTGCGGAGAATATTAAAAGGCTTATGGAGGGGCTGCCCGTAGAGGTGGAAATTATGAGGCGGGAAACCCTGCGTGAGCTTGGGATGAACGGTCTGTTAGCCGTGGGGGAAAGCAGTGATTATGAACCCTGCTTTCTGGTTATGAAATACCTGCCCCTTGGAGGGGAAGAGGAAAAGCTAGGGCTGGTAGGTAAGGGGGTTACCTGTGATACGGGAGGATACTGCCTTAAGTCCAGGGACTCCATGCTTGGAATCAAAGGAGACATGGCGGGAGGAGCGGCTGTTGCCGGAGCGGTTTACGCATTGGCAAGGAATCAGGTAAAAAAGAATGTCCTGGGCTTTATTCCTATGTGCGAGAACCGGATATCCCCGGGAAGCCTGCTGCCGGGAGATGTTTATACTGCCTTTGATAAAACAACGGTGGAGGTTGTGGATACGGATGCGGAAGGGCGCCTTATTCTTGCCGATGCAGTTTCTTATGCCGTCAATGTGGAAAAGGTAGGAAGAGTATTGGATATCGCTACCTTAACAGGAGCCGTTGTGAACCTTCTGGGCTTTACCATAGCGGGAGTGATGTGCGATGATGATTCCCTTTACGGGGAATTTGAAAAAGCCTATGGAATTTCCGGCGAGCAGTACTTAAGAATTCCTTTTCTCAGGGAACACGAGGGGCTGTTGAAAAGTCGGGTAGCGGATATTAAGAATAGGGGAGAAAATTACTGCGGTACCATTACTGCGGGCCTGTTTATCCGCCGGTTTGCAAGGAAAACCCCCTGGATTCATCTGGATATTGCCGGTACGGCCTGGGTGGATACGCCGATTTTTGAGTTTCAGTCCCCGGGGGCGACGGGAGCAGCTGTAACTACCTTATATTATTTATGCAGTCAGAAGGGATAACGAGGATGAATCATATTTTATTGGAAGCCTGTGTGGATTCTGTGGATTCTGCCTTGGCGGCAGCCGAGGGCGGAGCAGACCGGATGGAGCTGTGCGGCAATTTGATTATTGGAGGAACTACGCCAAGTGCCTTATTATATAAAGAGATCAGGAAATATACGGACATACCCATACATAGTTTAATCCGTCCGCGGTTCGGCGATTTCTGCTATTCGGATTATGAATACAGCATAATGAAGGAAGAGGTCAGCATGTTCCATGAGCTGGGAGCGGATGGGGTCGTAATTGGCGTGCTGCTGCCGGACGGTACCCTGGATCTGGAGCGGATGGCACAGTTAATAACCCTGGCCGGCGGCATGTCCGTAACCTTGAGCAGGGCTTTTGACGTATGCCGGGATCCCTATGAAGCCCTAGCCCAGGCAAAGGAGCTGGGGGTTCACACCATACTTACCTCCGGACAGGCGGAGCATTGCCTTAAGGGGAAGGAATTAATCCGCCGCCTGGTGCAGGAGGCAGCAGGCCAAATTGATATTCTGGTAGGGGGTGGTGTAGATGCTGAGACTATTCAGGAGCTCTACCCTGCAACCCTGGCAGCCTCCTATCATATGTCAGG
>JARKQP010000764.1 GCA_029974875.1 Mobilitalea sp. | reverse complement strand
AAAAAGAACATGTGGAACGGAATAAGAAAAAATTTACAGGGAATAAAAAATATTTGTTACCCAAAGGGCATTGACTTTACCTTCAAATACCTTAAAATATTATAGGTGCAGACAAATATAAGCGGGAGCTAAAAGCTTATTATGGAAGCTACAGATTATTGTTAGGCTTGAATGAAATAATGGATTCGATGAAATAATGGATTCGATGAAGTAATGGATTCAATGAAGTAATGGATTCAACGAAGTAATGGATTCAATTGATATATAGAAGGGTTTATATAAAATTAATTTGGAAGGAGTAAACCGGATGCAGGAGAACTTGCGGAATATAAAAATATCGGTGCGCAATCTGGTGGAATTCATCCTTTGCTCCGGTGATTTAGATAATACAAGGGCAAGAAGTGATGCTGATGCCATGCAGGCCGGCAGTAAGATGCACCGTAAGCTGCAAAAGCAGATGGGGGCTAATTACACCGCCGAGGTTCCCTTAAGCATTACAGTGACCGTGGACAGGGAGGACATCTCCTTTGAGATTACCGTCGAAGGAAGGGCGGATGGGATTATCAATAATAAGGTAATACGGGAGGACTTTTCCGTCCTGGTTTTTGAGGAAGAGGAGGCAAATCCACCGGAGATTGTCATAGATGAAATCAAAGGGGTGTATCTTGAGCTTTCCCATTTAACCGCCCCAATCGGGGTACACCGTGCCCAGGCAATGTGCTATGCTTATATCTATGCCACCAAATATGAACAGCAGCGGATCGGAATCCGCATGACCTATTGCAACCTGGAGACGGAGAATCTGCGCTATTTTGAGGAAACCTTCCACTATGGGGAGTTAAGTGACTGGTTCTGGCAGCTGGTGGGGGAATATGCAAAATGGGCCGCGTGGCAGATTAAATGGGTGGAAAAGAGGAATATGGCCATTAAGGTGATGGACTTCCCCTTCCAGTACCGGGAGGGTCAGAAGGAGCTGGTAACCGGCGTCTATAAGACGATCCTCCGTAAGAAGAAGCTGTTTATCGAAGCTCCCACCGGTGTCGGAAAGACAATCTCCACCGTGTTTCCGACCATGAAGGCAATGGGGGAGGGGCTGGTTGATAAGGTGTTTTATCTGACGGCGAAGACCATAACCAGGACAGTGGCGGAGGAAACCTTTAACATTCTCGGCGTAAACGGCCTCGATTTTAAGGCCGTAACGATTACAGCAAAGGAAAAGGTATGCATCCTGGACAAGCCGGACTGCAACCCGGGAGCCTGCCCCAGGGCAAAGGGGCACTTTGACCGTGTAAATGCTGCGGTCTATGACCTGATTACCAATGAAAATGATATTTCCAGGGAACACATTATAGCTTACGGCGAAAAGCACCTGGTCTGCCCCTTCGAAATG
>JARKQP010000742.1 GCA_029974875.1 Mobilitalea sp. | reverse complement strand
CTAGGTATTTGCCAGCATGCCGGTATGAGAGATTCCTTCCATCCATATTTGTCATATGCACCGGACAGATCCATATAATACCCGGCCTTAACATAATTGCCAACAGTGCCGATTCCGGCTTCGTAATAGACGATATCAGGTGCATTCCCCGCCATAAATGCTGCCTTTAAGGTTTCAGACAATGCTTCGCCTTCCTTTGGCACACGCACAATGGTAACATTGGAATGGGAGGCCTCAAATTCCTTGACTATTTGCTCCTGGGCAGCTCCTAAGGAACCGCTGGTAAAAGTATCCCAAATGGTGAGGGTTACCGGCCCGTCTTTTGCAGAGGAGCCTTTTGGGTCTGATGTTGTCTTTGTAGTATTTGCGGAATTAGCCGGGTTATCTGAAGTAGAAGAGGTGTCTGACGTGGAGCTGCTTTTGCATCCCGTTAACATTGTTGTTATCAATACAGTGATAAACAAAAATGATATTAACCTATTTTTCATAACTATCCTCCTATAATTATACTTATCGTGATATATTTCTCTTTGCTAATACTTCAAATCTAGAGCACACTTCTTCAATATCGAGATATTCGGGATGTTCATTTAAATAGATATGCATCCGTCCATTAAACGGAGCTGTCCAGTTGGTGGGGATTGCGTCCTTACCAATTACGGCTCCAATAATACTGCCTGCCGTTGCACCTGTGCAGTCATTATCTCCGCTCATAGCTACTGTTTCTCCGATTGTCCGGGTAAAATCCTTCTTCCCGATATCTAATCCCATGACAACATGGATTGCATTAGTTAAGGCACTTCCATTAAACATGCCCTTATAAACGGACCATACTGCATCATGGGCTTCCCTGTAGTTGGTACACCTTTGTTCCAATGCCCAGCGTATTCCTTCTGCAAATAAGCAATTCCCAGGTATCTCCGTCAATCCGATACGTACAGCATCTAAATGGTCGTCGACTACAAAGGCACCAGCAATTGTAGCAGCCATAAACAAGGAAACGTATACCCCAATAAGCCGGTGAT
>JARKQP010000672.1 GCA_029974875.1 Mobilitalea sp. | reverse complement strand
GCGGCAAGCTGGCCGATGGCAGCCATTTTTTCAGACTGTACCAGGCTGAATTTGGCCTCCGTAAGCTGGGCATTCATTTCCTTCAAATCTTCATTTTGCTTTGTAATGACGTTAATCAGAGATTTTAAATGGTTGGAATTGTTCTTCCATTCAATTGCAACCTTCAGCCGTGCGGTTAACTCGATGGCATTGATCGGCTTGTTGATATAGTCAAACACACCGAGCTCAAAGCATCTTTGGTAGCTATCCATATCCTCCAGGGAGGTCAGCATGATGATAAGCAGGTCATCATACTTTGGATCAGAACGCAGGGCCGCTATAATGTCGAAGCCGGTGATACCGGGCATTATGATATCCAGGATCAGGATATCGAATCCCTCTTTATCCAGGAGCTGTTTCGCTTTCGCTGGGTCATTGCATAGGACGATCTGTGTAATGTCAGGGATGGTTTCAAGATAGCGTTTTGCAATAGCCAGGTTGAGCTGACTGTCATCTACAACTAATACTTTCATTGGTATAACCCCCGATCGCAGGATAGGATCTTTATTGTTTGTACAATTATAACATTTTTGGAGGAGTATTTCAATATATCCTGGACGGATTCAACAAAATTTTGATTAGTCGAATTAGGGCGGGGTGTTTTCCGAATAATGAGCCTTTTTGTAACCGATTACTATTTATTAATAAGAGAAGAGCTTCCTAGACAGTGACAAAGTTACAAACTTTGCCTTAGAACCGGAGGGAACCCGGTTGACATTGGAATGCATATATCGTAATATTTGAATATACTAATATAATGATATAGAAAAATCTTTACGTAAGGTGGGATAAAATTGGACCATGATTATCAAAAATTTAACGATACCGCTGAATTACTTAAGACCCTGGCGCATCCGGTACGTATCTGTATTGTGAACGGCTTATTGGAGAAGGGGGAGTGCAACGTATCCTATATGCAGAATTGCCTTTCTGCGCCCCAGTCTACCATTTCACAGCATATCCAGAAATTAAAAGCTGCGGGAATTATTGAAGGAAGACGGGAGGGTCTGGAGATTTATTACAGGGTGACAAATGAAAGGGTTGCGGCCTTGATGGAGACATTGTTCTCTGGCCAATAGAATATGATAGGAATAATAGGAGGATTTGTTATGAGTAAAAAAGTATTGATTGTGGGCGGTGTTGCCGGAGGAGCATCTGCAGCTGCAAGGCTACGGAGGCTGGATGAAACGGCTGAAATCATTATGTTTGAGAGGGATGAGTATATTTCCTTTGCGAACTGCGGTCTTCCCTATTATATCGGGGGAAGCATCAAGGAAAGGAATAAGCTCCTGGTCCAGACTCCGGAAAGCATGAAGGCGAGATTTAATATTGATGTCAGGAATCATAGCGAGGTTGTCAGGGTAGATGCGGATAAGAAGACGGTTACCGTCAACAGTAAGCTGCAGGGAAGCTATGAGGAAAGCTTTGACTATCTGGTTTTGTCCCCGGGCGCGAAAGCAATCCGTCCAAACATACCGGGAATTAACGGTGACAGGATATTTACACTCCGTAACATTCCTGATACGGACAGGATAAAAGCCTATGTGGGCAAAAAGGGAGTGAAAAGTGCGGTTGTACTCGGCGGCGGCTTCGTTGTTGGTG
>JARKQP010000660.1 GCA_029974875.1 Mobilitalea sp. | reverse complement strand
GGTTCCCTGACAAGCTTGAATGTTTACTATGATTTAGAGGCTTTTGGAGGAGACTTAAATTACGGCGTAATCTTTGATCCATTAAACAGTACCTCCATAGTAAATGCTTATGAATCCGAACAATACAAGGAATATTGCAAGGTATTTAAAAACTGGAAGGATCTTGGCTACATCCCTGCAGATTCCCTGACCAACGGCCAGACTGGGCAGGATGTATTCAATGCAGCACAGACCCTTTATCAATGGATCAGCGTATCCCCGACCTCAGAGCAGGTTGTTGCAGGTAAGGGCTTAAGCTTTACTGAGACCCTGGTAGCGATCACTCCGAATATACTGTCAACAGCAGCTGTCCAGGAATTTGCCTGGGGTATTACCTCCTCCTGCGACCGTCCTGACAAAGCGATGGATTTCCTGAACTTCTTATACACCAATGCAGAGGTTGCAAACCTGTTACAATATGGTATTGAGGGAACCCACTATGTTAAGGTAAGTGATAACATCATCACTTATCCGGAGGGTGTGAACCCGATGAATATCGGTTACGGCAGAATCTTTACCCAGTTTGGTGACACGCTGCAGCAGTTCCAGCTGGCACCGGCGACAGAAAGCTATTATGATGATTTAAAGGCGTTTGCTGCCGAAGCAAAGCCTTCAAAAACCTTAGGATATGTATTCAACACCGATAACGTAGCTACGGAAATAGCAGCAGTTTCAAGTGTAGTATCCGAATACAGACCGGTACTTGAGACAGGTATGTCGGATGATGTTGATAAAACCTTGACAGAATTCAACTCCGCATTAAAGGATGCCGGTATTGATAAAATCATTGCAGAGAATCAGGCTCAGCATGATGCCTGGCTGGCAGAACAATCATTAGTCTGGGTAAGGCGCTGCAAGAATACTTCCCCGGAATAATGTTAAGGGGCATCTGGTTTCACCGGAGATCCCCCATACTATAGGAAAATAGGATGGAATAGTATGTAGGATGGAATAGGAAACAGGATAGAAAAAGTTTAATGTATCCGGAATAAGACAGGGTTTATTCTATTCGCGGATAGTTATATGGATCGGATAAAGAAGACAATGTTAATCTAATCCTGCATTAAGATGAAATAGATTAATTTATAATAAAGGAGTGGGAGCATGGAACACCAGGTAATGCCTAAGAGGAAAAAGAAAAAGTGGAAACATTGGTTGCC
>JARKQP010000643.1 GCA_029974875.1 Mobilitalea sp. | reverse complement strand
TCTGACGGCAATGAGCCGCTTTGAGGACCGCAGGCTGCGGTAATAAAATTATGGATGGGATTACGTAAAAGAAAAATAGCTTTGGCTTTGTGTGCAAATAGCCCGAGGGTGTTGCAAATAGAAGAAGGATCCCATATTGAGGATATCAAGGATAATCCTGCAATGTATGATGCCAGGGCTTCTTTTTGCAACACCCTCCGGATTTTGTTATACTATTTCCAGGTTATGTTGAAGCTGCCTTTATGCCTTTTGGTTATTACTTGCAATGTATAAACACCTGGGGCGTCCCCTTATTCTAAATTCAGCTTCCTCTTAAATAGGAAGTTCGTGCCTAGGTAAAATGCAACGCCTGTTACTAGCAGGAAGGCCAGTGACAATGGGAATACGACCTGGGGAATGGAATTAATATCTTGGAAGGTGCGGCCAAAAGCAAAGCTGGCAAGGGACATAGCAGCAACGGATAGAACCTGTAGTATTGTACTTAATGCAATATAGGCTCCTATGGAACCGAGGATCTTATGTCCGTTTATTAATTGGCCAAGGGCGATGGAGACATAGACCATCAATGTGCTGTTAATAGCACTGAACAGCATCATTAATATGAGCTCTGTATAAAATAGGGCGGCATAATTACCAAATCCGGAGGAAAGCTCGCTAAAGAACTGGGCAAAAGCGTACTTCATATCCGCGAAAGGGAAGTGTCCGGACAGTACCACAATAAGGGATAGGATGACAGCGGCGACGGATGCCAGGGACCATAAAAGGGATATGATAAGCTTGGAATCGATCAGCTCGCGCGGCTTCACGGGAAGGGTGAACATCAGGTATCCTTCATCCGTCATTAAATTCTTATAGAAACGGAAAATAATCAATACGGATGTAACGACAAGCACTGCAATGATGGAAATAACATATATGAAGGTGAGAAGACCGGGTATGAAGGATAACACACCTTTAAATATATCCAGATATATTACGGCACGGTTTACTACTGTCAATACGGCAAGGATTAAAAATAACGGAAGCAATAGCCTGCCGGTTGCTTTTAGTTCATGCTTTAATAATTTTCCTAACATTTGAATACCTCCCTAAATAATGAATCGATGGATTTGCCTTCCTTGGAACGGATATCGTCAACGCTTTCATGAAGTGTAAGATGGCCGTTTTTTATAAATACCACTTCATCAAGCACCTTCTCAATATCCGCAATCAAGTGGGTGGAAATAAGTACAGTAGCGTTTTCATTGTAGTTGGAGATGATTGTATTCAGGATGTAATCCCTGGCAGCAGGATCAACTCCGCCGATGGGTTCATCCAGGCAATATAAATCAGCCTTGCGGCTCATAACCAGAATTAACTGTACCTTTTCCTTTGTCCCCTTTGATAGGGATTTCAGGCGTTTGCTTGGATCAAGCTGGAGACGCTGCAGCATGTCATAGGCACGCTGTTCGTCAAAATCCTTATAAAAATCCTTGAAGAAGCTGATGGTATCCGAGATGCGCATCCACTCAGGAAGATAGGTTTTTTCCGGAAGATAGGATACGACTGCTTTTGTCCCGGGGCTGGGGGATTTGCCGTTTATAAGGATTTCCCCGCCGTTTGGAACTAACAGTCCGTTGATTAATTTGATTAATGTGGTTTTACCGCTGCCGTTCGGACCCAAAAGACCGATAATCCGGCCGCGCTCTAAAGTGAGATTCACATTATCCAGGGCAGTAAGACCCGAGAATTTTTTGGTTAGCGATTTACACTCTAAAATTGTATTCATGATACCTCCCATTACGGCGCCTTGCGCGCCTTTCTAAAATACGATACGCTGTTTAAATTGGATATCTTACCCATTGGCAGCTAGCTTTTGGCTCCTTTATTGGTATTAACGATATCTGTTACATAGGCCAGGGTTTCTTCCGGTTCAAATCCATGCTGCTGCATCCGCTCGATAAATTCCTGGACTAATTCCAGGGCAGATTGCTCCTTTAATTTTTTGATCATGGATTCATCCGAGGTAATGAATCTGCCACTGGTCCGGTTCGTATATAATAAACCGGTCCTTTCAAGGTCTGCTAATGCCTTCTGCATAGTATTAGGGTTTACGGCGGCTTCTGCAGCCAATTCCCTGACAGAGGGCAGTTTATCCCCCGGTTTATAATATCCGGAGATGATGCCGGCTTGTATCCGTTCAATCAGCTGAAGGTATACCGGCCGTCCAGAATCAAGTTCCCATTGCATTGCCCAACGCTCCTTTCTCACATTTGAAAGGAGAAAAGCTCTCCTTTCAATTTAGTCAATTGTGAAACAGTGTAGATAGTGAAATTTCAATTTAGCCAATTGCGGAACAGTATAGGTAGTGGAATTTTTGGTTTCACAATTGTTGATTTCTTGTACTACTGTATTAAGTGGTTAATACAATAATACAGTCGTGATAAGAAAATGTCAATAGTCTTTTTAAAATTTTTTCCTTTTTAATCAGATCCTAATCGTTTATAATAGGTGGTGCCAAGGTGTGTCCGTGGACACAGCATAATAAATTATTAAAGCTGGGAGGTATTAGCCGTGGAAGCGAATGACAATATAAAGGTAATTAAGGGCATTGGGGAGAAGACGGAGAAGGCTTTTTATAAGCTGGGCATTGAGACGGTCCAGGATCTGCTGGAGCATTTTCCGAGAGGGTATGAGGAATTTAACCAGCCTGTTCCTATTGCAGCAGTTTCAGAGGGAATGACGGCCTCCATTGAAGCTTCCTTAGCCGCCTCCCCCAAAATAAAAAAGGTACGGAACCTTCAGATTATAAGCGTCCAGGTAAAGGATGCATCAGCCCAGATGCCGCTTACCTGGTTTAATATGCCTTTCCTCCAGAAGACCTTAAGGACTGGGAGCCGCTATATCTTCCGGGGAAAGGTCATACGTAAGAATGGTGTCCTGGTCATGGAACAGCCGGGAATCTACCAGTGGGAGAATTATGCCAAGCTTATAAAGGTGCTGCAGCCAAGCTATCCGCTGACGGAGGGTATTACGAATACGGCAATATCTAAGGCAATGAAGCAGGTGCTGTCAGAGCTTACTATGGCAAAGGATTATATCCCTAGAAAGCTGGTTAAGGAATATGGGCTGCTGGACCGGACGAAGGCCATGAAGGAGGTCCACTTCCCTAAGGACCGCAGCAGCATGATAAAGGCCAGGGAGCGTCTGGTATTTGATGAGTTCTTTCTCTATTCCCTGGCACTGCGCAGGTTAAAGGAGAAAAGAATACAGGTAAAATCGGAATATGTCATGAAGGAGGAGGGGGATACAAAAGCACTAATTGGTGCACTTCCCTATCCGCTGACCAAGGCACAGCTTAGGGTGTGGGAGGAGATCAAGACAGATCTAAAAGGGGAGCATGTGATGAACCGCCTGGTCCAGGGTGACGTTGGCTCCGGTAAAACCATTCTTGCCATTTTGGCCCTGCTTCTGGCGGTGAAAAACGGATATCAGGCCAGCCTCATGGTTCCGACGGAGGTTCTGGCAAAGCAGCATCTGAAATCACTGACAGAATTGCTCTCAGGCTTTGGGGTATCCGTCTGTCTTTTGGTGGGCTCCATGACTGCAAAGGAGAAGAGGGAGGCCTACCAGCGGATTGCAGACCACGGGGTGGATATTGTGGTGGGTACCCATGCACTGATCCAGGAAAAGGTGGAATATGACCGGCTTGGCCTGGTGGTCACGGATGAACAGCACCGGTTTGGGGTAAAGCAAAGGGAGGCGCTGATGAATAAAGGGGGGAATCCCCATGTGCTTGTTATGAGCGCCACGCCCATCCCCAGAACCTTAGCCATTATCCTATATGGGGACCTGGACATATCCATTGTGGATGAGCTTCCGGCCAGGAGGCTGCCAATTAAAAACTGCGTGGTAGATACGAATTACCGCCCGAATGCCTACCGGTTTATTGATAAACAGGTCGCCTTAGGGAGACAGGCCTATGTGATATGCCCCATGGTAGAGGAGAGCGAGGAGATAGAAGCGGAAAACGTCCTGGAATATACGGAACGCCTCAGGGAAGCCCTTCCTCCCGGGATAAAGGTAGAATACCTCCATGGAAAGATGAAGCCAAAGGAAAAGAACCAGGTGATGGAGCAATTTGCCGATGGTGGGATCCAGGTGTTAGTTTCAACCACCGTAGTTGAGGTAGGGGTAAATGTGCCGAATGCGACGGTCATGATGGTAGAGAATGCGGAGCGGTTCGGCCTTGCGCAGCTCCATCAGCTCCGCGGGCGGGTAGGCCGGGGGGAGCACCAGTCCTACTGCATTTTCGTCTGTGGCAGCAGTAGCAAGGAGGCCTGGGAGCGCCTGGAGATATTAAATAAATCAAACGATGGATTTTTTATTGCAGGGGAAGACCTAAAGCTCAGGGGGCCGGGAGATATCTTCGGCATACGCCAAAGCGGCGACATGGACTTTAAGCTGGGGGATATTTTCACGGATGCCAGGGTTTTGAAGGAAGCTGCAGAAGCCGTAAAGAAATTAACGGATCAGGAAGTAGACAATATTTTTGAGGGAAATCCTTATCTGGAGGACAAGATCCTTCATAGGGCCGCGAGCACCCTGTAACAGGTGTCGATATGTGTTTAAAATAAGGGGAATTCACATTATTTTCACAAAAAGATTGTCCACTATTTTTACAAAAATATAGCAAAAAAAGTTTGCTTCCTGTATAATGAAAAAAGATGTTTTGTAGAAGATGGTAAAGGTTGTAAGAAGCAAAATTAATAAATGAACGGAGGACTGGGTCCATGCCGACACTTTCGTCGTAATTTATGCGGTGTAAGGGCAATGCCCGTAATGATAGGCAATGCCCATAATGATGGGCATGGACATGACTATGGGAAATTTATTTTATGATACGGATACAGAGAGAACAAAGGCTTCGAAGCTGTCCGTAGTGATACCCGTTTATCAGGAAGAAAGCCACATCAGCAGTTCCGTCGGTACCATTGAACAGGTATTAATAACGGACCGGATAAATTATGAAATCATCCTAGTGGATGACGGGTCAAGGGATAATACCTGGGTCAGGCTAAAAAGCATGGCAGAGGGCAATCCGAGAATTACCGCCATCCGCTTGAGCCGTAATTTCGGGAAAGAATCAGCCCTTTGTGCGGGGCTGGAATATGCCGACGGTGATATGGTGCTGGTGATGGATTCAGATTTACAGCACCCCCCGGGGTTAATACCGGAAATGGTAAGGGCCTGGAGGGAAGAGGGCTTCGATGTGGTTGAAGGGGTAAAAAGCTCAAGGGGGAAGGAGAATCCGATCTATAGGGCTTGTGCAAAATTCTTTTACTACATTATATATAAGACCTCTGATATCAATCTGGGAAAGGCTTCGGATTATAAATTGATGGACCGGAGGGCGGTGGATGCCTGGAAGGAGATGCAGGAACGCGCGATTTTCTTTCGGGGGATGTCGGCCTGGTTAGGCTTTGACCGGAAGCAGATAAAATTTGATGTGGCTGACCGGGTTAACGGTAAGACAAAGTGGTCATTTTTGCGCCTGGTACGCCTGGCGGTCAATGCGATTACTTCCTATACCTCGGTTCCGTTGCATTGTATTACCGTGCTGGGCATTATCATGTTCTTTGGTGCATTGGCTTTGGGGATCCAGACCCTGTATATGAAATTCTCCGGTCAGGCAACCAGTGGCTTTACCACAGTAATCCTTCTCCAGCTCATTATAGGAAGCTCTATTATGGTAAGCCTTGGAATGATCGGGATTTATCTTACAAAAATATATAAAGAGGTGAAGGGCAGACCCAGATACCTGGTATCAAAGTGTATTAGTTCGAAGAAGCCTTCAGGGGGAAGTGTGAAGAGAAGTTCTAAGGCACCAAAAGACGGTGCCTAACAACTTCTATGCTTCACACTGGAAGAACGCAAGTGCAGCGTTCTTCCCACTTATTTTTGTGCGGCCTATGGCAGCATGTCGGGAAGTGTGAATAGTCTCGCAAAAAATGGCGAGCCTTTCGAATAAGAGCTAAATGCTACAGAGTTCCCTGGTTTGCCATTATATGATACCTCGGAGGAAATATGTTGGGATTTGTTTATCTGATGCTATGCTTTTTGGCAGGCTGGGTGATCTGTACCTATGCTTTCCCGGGGCTTAGTAAAATAGTTGAAAAAGATTATAAAAAAAGAACCATATCCGTGAGCCCTTTTCTGCTGCTCCTGCCTGCCTGGTTTGCAACGGGAACCTTAGCGGTTACCTGGGCAACCTATTTGGCTGCCTATTTATTTAGGGCAAAGCCGGAGCCCCTTTATTATGCGAACCTAATCGTAATGCCCCTTGCTGCAGTGCTATCAGTACTTGGTATACTGGGCAAAGCAGGGGTTATGAAGCGGAGCGGCAGCTTTTTACTGGCGAAGGAAGGATCAAAAGAAGTACATTTTCAGCCTACAAAGACGGTCTGGTTGGAAATCATCCTGGTAGCCGCGGTTCTATTGCTGGGCAGCATTCTTATGTGGGTAACGTTTTTTGTCTCAGGTGACAAGCTTTACATTGGTGTGTCCGTGTTCAGCGATTTTTCACCCCATATTGGGATGATACGTTCCTTTTCCTATGGAAATAACTTTCCTACCGCCTATTCCCACTATGGCGGGGAGGATATTAAATATCATTTTATGTTCCAGTTTTTAGTTGGCAATCTGGAGTATTTGGGTATGCGCCTGGATTATGCCTTTAACCTTCCGAGCATCCTGAGCTTTGCCAGCGCATTTTTTTTACTGTATCTCTTAGCTGTCAAGATAACCGGAAGGCTTTCGGCAGGAGTATTGTCATGCCTGTTTTTTGCATTCCGCAGCTCTAAGACATTGTTTACGTACCTGGCAGGGCTGCCAAAGGGAACGGATATCCTGCAGGCGCTTAAGGATAATACAGGCTTTTTGTCGGATACCCCCAATGAGGATTGGGGTCTATGGAACCTGAATGTCTATTGTAACCAGAGGCACTTGGCCTTTGGGCTGACGGTTGTCTTTCTTATTATTATTTTGATGATGCCCCATTTATATGAGATGTTTGAGGCCTTGAAGCAGTGCAATCTTTCTAGGGCTGCGCATAAGAAGGGGCAGAAAAGCCCGCGAAAGGGCTGGAACAGAGTTCGGGAGGTCTTTTTCACGAAGGATGCCTGGGCTCCGGAGAATATGGGGAGAGCCATAGCTGCCGGCGTTTTGTTGGGAAGCCTGGGCTTCTTTCACGGGGCAGCGGTGATCGGGTGCTTGTCCGTGTTGTTTGTCATGGCAATTATGTCAAAACGGCGTTGCGAATATATCATTGTTGCAGCCATTACCCTGGCTCTGACCATAGGTCAGACCCATTTTTTCATTGATGGGCCGGCGGTTAAGACGGAGCTCTATTTCGGCTTCATTGCTGAGAATAAAACCATATTTGGGGTGGCTTCTTATCTGGAACGGCTGCTTGGAATCCTGCCCTTTGTCCTGCTGGCAGCCTTCTGCCTGGAAAAAGGGACCGTACGCTTCCTCATTCTTGCATTCTCAGCTCCCCTCATCCTCGCTTTTACGGTATCCCTGACGGTAGATGTTACGGTAAACCATAAATATATTATGATGAGCTGTATCCTGCTGGGGATATTTGCGGCTTTGCTGGTGACCAGGTTGTTTGAACAAAAGGATGTCCTGCTGGGGCTGGCTGGTGTAGTGCTGGTCCTATGCTTAACAGCTACAGGCATCTATGATTTTATTACGGTGCTGAAAAAGAACACGCCTTCCTCCTCAGTGGTATTGAATCTGGATGACCCGCTGACAAGGTGGGTAGAGGAGCACAGTGGATCCCAGGATCTGTTCCTGACGTCTAATTATGCAGTTAACCAGATCGTCCTTGGAGGAGCCATGCTGTATGAAGGCTGGCAGTATTTCCCCTGGTCTGCCGGATATGATACGGATTACCGGAGTGCACAGGTCAGGCTGATGTATGAGGCGGATACTCCCGGGGAGCTGGACTCTTTAGTAAAGGAGAACCATATCCGATATATTGTAATAGACCAGGATAACCGCAATAGCCAGGATTACGTTATAAATGAAGAAAACATAAAAAATACCTATGAATGTGTATACTATGAGGGAGAAGGAGATTACCAAACCTCGATTTATGATACAGGAAAGCCGATTTACTAAGACATGGTACTTTATCAAGTACCGCGGCAATTTAACAACTGCTTTATAATATTAGCCAAAGGAGAAGAGAGATGGAATACAAATATGTAATTGTAGGTGCCGGACTAGCCGGGTTAACTATGGCGGAGCGCATTGCAGGTGAATTAAATGAAAAGGTGCTGGTAATTGAAAAAAGGAACCATATCGGCGGGAATGTTTATGATTCCTATAATGAGGACGGGATATTAATCCATAATTACGGACCCCACATTTTCCATACCAATGATAGTGGAGTATATGAATACCTGTCCAGATTTACGAAATGGAATGATTTCTGGCATAGGGTCCTGACTTATGTGGACGGTAATCTTGTACCGATGCCGATCACGGTGGAAACGATTAATAAGCTATACAACCTGAATCTGGATTGCTCTGAGGTAGAAGGGTTCTTAAAGAACCAGGCGGTACAAATTGATGACATCAAGACAAGCAAGGATGTTGCCTTAAGCAAGGTCGGTAAGGATATTTATGAGAAAATCTTTGAAACCTACACAAGGAAGCAGTGGGGAGTAGATCCGGGCGAGCTGGACACCTCCGTTATCTCAAGAATCCCGGTCCGTTTAAACCGTGATACCAGATATTTTGCAGATAAATACCAGGGCATGCCAAAGCGCGGTTATACGAAAATGTGTGAGGGCATGGCGGCAAATAAAAATATTAAAATCCTTCTGAATACTGATTATAAAGAAGTAATCGGGGATATTAAGTATGGGACCTTAATCTATACCGGGGCTACGGATGAATTTTATGATTACAAGCATGGAAAGCTTAAGTACCGCAGTGTAAACTTTGTATTTGAAACCCTTGACCGGGAAGAGTACCAGGAAGCCCCGGTGGTGAACTATCCGAATGACTATGATTTTACCCGGATCACGGAATATAAGAAGCTGACCTGGCAGGAGCATAGGAAGACCACCATAGGCAAGGAATTCCCCAGCGCAGAGGGAGAGCCATATTATCCCTTCCCCACGAAGGACTGCAAGGCCCAGTTTGCACTGTATGAAGAGGAAATGAAGAAGGAAAGCAAGGTCATTTTCATCGGACGGCTTGCGGAGTACCGTTATTATAATATGGATGCGGTCGTCAGAAAGGCACTGGATGCCTTTGAGACCCTAAGATAAGGGAATGGAGGTACTTAAGTTGGATAAGCTGTACATTATAATGCCTGCATATAATGAAGAGGCAAACGTAGTTAATGTAATAAAGGACTGGTATCCGATTGTGGAACAGATTGGGAACGGGAGTAAGCTTGTCGTAATCGATGATGGGAGCAAGGATTCAACCTATAGGATCCTCCATGATATGGCGGAGAACCTTCCGGCCCTTGAACCGATGGCAAAGCCCAACAGCGGGCATGGCGCAACCTTGTTATATGGCTACCGGTATGCGATCCAGGCCGGGGCGGATTATATTTTCCAGACAGATTCGGACGGGCAGACGATTCCCTTTGAATTCTGGCCCTTCTGGAAGATCCGTGATAGCTATGATATGGTAATTGGCAACCGGAAGAAGCGCCAGGACGGCTTGTCCCGTATCTTTGTCACGAAAATCCTGAAGCTGGTCCTATGCCTTAGCTTCGGAGTGAAGCTGGCAGATGCCAATACACCCTTCCGCCTGATGAAGGCCTCGGTATTAAAGGAGCATATAGGCTTAATACCGGACAATTTTAATCTTTCCAATGTAATGATAGCGGTGATCTACGCCAGGAAAAAGCTGGCTGTGAAATATCTTCCGGTCACGTTCCGGAAAAGACAGGGCGGGGTGAACTCCATTAATATGGGACGGATTATTAAGATCGGAAAACAGGCCTGGAGGGATTTTAAGAAAATCAACCAAGGCCTTAGCTAGGGGGTTACTATGTTTAAAAAAGCGAGCTATTTGTTAACTGCAATCATATTATTTGTGTCAGGGAATATACTGCTACAGTCGGACTTTACCGTCTTCCTGCAATGGTGGGCTACGGTTGCCTGTATTGGGATCATTTTTTTGCCTATAACAACCCTGGTGTTTGATAAATTCCATGATAAAGGCTACCTCTTTGCCAAGCCCATCGGCCTGGCGGTTACAGGCTATTTGATGTGGCTCCTGTCCTCCCTGCAGCTGATGAAATTCACGGCACAGGCCTGTCTTATCTGTGCAGGAATTGCTCTTGTGGCGAATGGGATCATTCTGTTCCTGCGAAGGAAATACAAGAGCAATAAAATAGCAGTGGTCAGGGATCCTAAGGAAAAGTTTTTGGAGCTGGAAAAGCTGGTGGATACCATCCTGGGTGAAGAGCTGTTATTCTTCGGCCTATTTTTGTTCTTCCTCTATATCAGGGGCTTTAAGCCGGAGGCCTATGGTACGGAAAAATTCATGGACTATGGTTTTATGACGAGCATGATGAGAAGCGACTATATGCCGCCCCAGGATTTCTGGTTTTCCGGTACCAGCCTGAATTATTACTATGTAGGCCAGTATTTGGCCACCTTCCTTACTAAATTATCCTTTGTAAAGGTCTTTGACGGATATAATCTTATGCTGATGATGGTCGGTGCCCTCGTCTTTGGCCTGTCCTATTCATTGGTATATAATCTGACGGCCCATTACAGGAAGGGGCAGGACAAGGGTAGGGGATGGATTCCCCTCCTAAGCGGACTGCTGGGTGGGACGGCCGTCTGCTTTGCCGGCAATATGCACTATCCCACCTATCAATGGTTTGAGGGATGGATCCGCAAATTCTTTGGGATGGAAGCAGGCACGGAGAGTTACTGGTTCCCGGATTCAACCAGGTTTATCGGATACCACCCGGAGACAAATGATAAGACGATACACGAGTTTCCCGCATATTCCTTTGTTCTGGGAGATCTCCATGCCCATGTGGTCAATATCATGTTTGTACTCACCATATTGGGTATCTTATTTGCCTGGACCTGTTACCGCAGGCAGCAAAAGAGAAGGGATGTCCCCTTCTGGAAGGATATTATTAATCCGTCCTTCCTGCTGATCGCATTTTTTATCGGACTGTTCCATACTACGAATTTTTGGGATTATCCGATCTATTTTGTTGTTTCAGGAGCCATAATTTTATTTACAAACCTTATCGTAAACCATTTTAGGGTAAAAACCGTTACGGTATTAACTATCCTTCAGGGAATCTTTATT
>JARKQP010000573.1 GCA_029974875.1 Mobilitalea sp. | reverse complement strand
CAAAAGCTGTCTCCCGAAGACGGTGAAAAAAATTGCGGTGCTGGACCGCACCAAGGAGCCGGGTGCTATTGGGGAACCCCTGTACCTGGATATCTGCTCCTGCTTCCAGGGAGACCTAAAGGCTCCTGTTATTGTAGGCGGGCGGTACGGGCTGGGTTCAAAGGACACTACACCGATCCATATCGCCTCAGTGTATTATAACCTGAAGGAGGAGAAGCCAAAGAACCACTTCACTCTAGGGATTGAAGATGATGTGACCAAGACCTCCTTAAAGCCGCTGAAGGGTCTTAATGTAGAACCGGAGGGAATGATCGCGTGCCAGATCTGGGGACTTGGCTCAGACGGTACGGTTGGGGCTAACAAGCAGGCAATTAAAATCATTGGAGAAAATTCCGACCTGAAGGTACAGGCTTATTTTGACTATGATTCAAAAAAATCAGGCGGTTTAACAGTATCCCACCTGCGTTTTGGCAAGAAGGAAATCAGATCCACCTACCTGGTCACCCATGCGGATTACGTGGCCTGCCACAACCAGTCCTATGTACACAAATATGATATTTTGCAAAGCATTAAGGAGGGCGGTATTTTTGTCCTGAACACGCTGTGGGATGAAAAGGAGCTTGATAAAAACCTGCCTGATATTATGAAAAAGCAGATAGCAGAAAAGGACATTAAGTTCTATACGATCAATGCGATAAAGATAGCGGATGAAATCGGCCTGGGTAACCGTATCAATATGGTAATGCAGGGAGCCTTCTTTAAGCTCACCCAGGTCCTGCCGGAAGAGGTTTACCTAAAGGAGCTAAAGGAAGGTATCCATAAGCTCTATGGGAAAAAGGGCGAAAAGATCGTTAAGATGAATGAGGCTGCCGTGGACAAGGGCATAAAATCCATCAAAAAGGTAAAAGTGCCTAAGGCCTGGAAGGATCTTGAGTTGGAAGAGGATACCTCCAGCAGGGAGCCTGAATTTATCCAAAAGATTATGCGTCCGATGGCTGCAATGAAGGGAGGGGATCTGCCCGTCAGTGCATTTTCAGGAAGGGAGGACGGTACCTTCCCCTCAGGCGTTACTGCATATGAAAAGCGCGGTATTGCAGTAAATGTTCCCGAGTGGATCATAGACCGGTGCATCCAATGCAACCAGTGCTCCTATATCTGCCCCCACGCAATCATCCGGCCGTTCCTGTTAAACGAAGAAGAAGTAAAGAATGCGCCGGAGGGCTTTGAAACGAAAAAGGCAACCGGAAGGAGCTTTGAAGGGTACCAATACAAGATCCAGATCAGCCCGATGGATTGTACCGGTTGTGGAAACTGTGCGGATATATGTCCTGCAAAGGACAAGGCTCTGATCATGAAGCCTATTGAAACCCAGCTCCAAAAGGAAATCGTAAACTGGAAATATGCCATAGAAAAGGTCAGCTTCAAGGAGAACTTAGCCTACGGCAGCTCCTTTAAGGATAGCCAGTTTAAGACACCGTTGCTGGAATTCCATGGAGCCTGTGCAGGCTGTGGTGAGACACCTTATGTCAAGCTGCTGACCCAATTATTTGGTGAGCGTATGATGATTGCCAATGCGACGGGCTGTTCCTCCATATGGGCAGCCTCCGCCCCCAGCACGGCATATACGGTAAACCATGAAGGAAAGGGGCCGTCCTGGGCAAACTCCCTCTTTGAGGATAATGCGGAATTTGGTTACGGCATGTATCTTGCCGTAAAGCAGATACGGAATAAGCTTCACGAGAACATGAGCAAGCTAAATGGAATGAACGTGGAAGAGAAGATAAAGGAAGCCTTCCATGACTGGATCCACTATAAGGAGGACGGAAAAGCCTCAGAGGAGGCCAGCAGGAAGGTGATTAACGTGTTGGAGAATTTTGTGTCCACTGATATAGAAATAGAGGAGCTGGTGAAGGAAATTAAGGCGAACAGGGATTACCTCACTAAGCGCTCCATCTGGATGCTGGGAGGTGACGGCTGGGCTTATGATATAGGCTATGGCGGTCTGGATCATGTGATGGCCTCAGGCGAGGATGTCAATGTGCTGGTATTTGACACGGAGGTTTACTCCAATACCGGCGGGCAGGCATCAAAGTCAACGCCCACGGCAGCCATTGCCAAATTTGCAGCCTCCGGTAAAAAGCAGGGGAAGAAGGATCTTGGGCGCATGATGATGTCCTACGGAAATGTATATGTAGCACAGGTCGGAATCAACGCCGATAACACCCAGGTAATCAGAGCCTTCCGTGAAGCGGAGGAGCACCGTGGTCCTTCCATTGTCATCGCTTATTCCCCTTGTATTAACCATGGGTTAAAGGCGGGCATGGGCAAGAGCATGGAGACCATCAAACGGGCGGTGCAGGCAGGGTACTGGCATCTTTACCGCTATAATCCGAAGCTTAAGGAGGAGGGTAAGAATCCTTTTGTTCTGGATTCGAAAGCGCCGACGGAAAGCTTCCGTGATTTTATCTTAAGCCAGGTACGTTATAGTTCGCTGGAAAAAACTTTCCCGGATCAGGCCGAAGAGCTGTTCAGGCAGGCAGAGGCGTATGCTAAGGAAAAATATGAGATTTATAAGCAGATGGCAGAAGCGGAACCTATTAAGATCAATGTGGACTGGGGCGTTGTGGAATAAAATAGCTATACGTGGCTTTAAAAGGATTTATAGAAGAATTTATACGAGAGTTTATAGAAGAATTTATAAGAAAACTTATACGAGAAGTTACAGAAGAATTTATAAGAGAAGCACAGAAGAATTAATAAGAGAAATACAGAAGAATTAATAAGAGAAGTACAGAAGAATTTATACGAGAAGTACAGAAGAATTTATGCGAAAATTTACAGAGGAACTTATACGAGGGTTTATAGAAGAGTCTATAGGATAAAATTTAATAGAAGAGTTTCATAAAAGAAGGAAAGTCATTTTAACAGGCTTTCCTTCTTTTTGGTATAAATAAGTAGAATTCGAGTGTTAAATGGCGAGATTTAGGTTGTGAGGCGAGTATGAGTGTATCTATATCCACCTGGGCTTGCCTTTAACATCCCATGATTGCCAAGTGCAGGCAATCACGGGAGGCCCGGTCTGCGCCCAGGTGGATATAGATACACCCATACTCACCGCGCTAGTATAAAGAAGACTTTTGCCGGTTGAATTATAAGTGGGTAATTGTGAAGCAGTGTAGTCGGTTGAAATTTTTTCATACTATTGGTGCGAGAATGGCATGGAAAAAATTCTCATTGTATGATAAAATCGAGTAGACAACAAGAGTGGATGACAAAAAGATAAAGCCTAAAAAGATAAAGCAAAGAAAGATAAAGCCAAAAAAAGATAAAGTCAGAAAATATAACAAGAAAGATAAAACTAAGAAAGATAAAACCAAGAAACATAAAACCAAGAAACATAAAACCAAGAAACATAAAACCAAGAACGTAAAACCAAGAACGTAAAACCAAGAAACATAAACCAAGAAACATATTACAAAATACCCGTTATAAAACAAAAATTATATATTACCAGGTGGTGAAAATATGCTTGAAGTTGTATTTAGTGACAGTACAAAGGGTTCTATGAAAGTAGCAAAAAAATATAATAAAAAGAACATGCTTGAGGGGGCTATTGGATATATTGGAGATAAACCCTCTGAAGAGGAATTGGAGGAGTTATATCAGAAACATTTTGAAGGGCAGGCGGTTGGCGGGAGTTCACAGGATGTGGTTTACCTGGGCTTTGTATTGGATGTAGGGGATATATCCGGGGAGTTTGACGGCATCGGGCGCCAGGCTGTTTTCCGCAAGCTATGGGGGCGGTTTGGGCATGATGATAAGGTAAGAGATCAGTTTTTCAGGGAGCAGCGCAAGGACATGGAAAAGCTTCTGGCGGCTGCAAATAGTGGGGTACCTATACGTATCTGGAAAAGCAATGCACCGTATTCGGCCTGTGGATTCTATTTTATATGCCATGTATTACGGAATATTGACTGTAGCATCAGTGTTATTTCTTTACCGGAATATGTACAGAGGTCTGAAAATGAAATAGTTAATTATAGCAGCTGGATGGAGGTGGATGCAGGGAAGTTTTATGAATTCCTGCCTCTGGAAAGACAGTTATCCCGGCTGGAAAAACGGATATTTGGTGACCACTGGCGTGATTTAATGACAGAGAATGCGCCGCTAAGAGCCGTTGTAAACGGAAAGCTGATCTCTGTGCCAGAGAATTTTTATGATTATACTATTACAGAAAATCTTCCAGAGGAAGACTTTATTATGGGACGCCTTATTGGTGATTTGATGGGGAAATGCAATTTGGGCATTAGTGACAGTTGGTATGCCCTGCGTATTGAGCAGATGATTGAGGAGGGGAGGGTAACCGTTGTGAAAGACAATGACACCTCGCTTCCCTATGGGAAGCTGTTAAGAAAAAGAGCTGACAGACTGTCTTTATGACAATCCATCAGCTGTTTACAGTTTGCTCTGTAATATTTGGATACAGACGATTTTCTTTTTAAATTAATGAAATGGGGACGATCAGATTTTCGCGGTCAAAGGCACTCAGTTTATCGGCCATACAGAGCACGGCTCCGGTTCCCCGCAGGAGAGGTGACTTATCAATCAAATTAAATACCCTCGTTAATTTTTTCTCCGGTGAAGCTGTTTTCTTTATTTCTATGGGGAACAGTTTGCCATCCCTTTCTAAGATAAGGTCAATTTCCCTTGCATCCTTGTCCCTGTAATAGTATAGGAATGGCTCCTGGCCGGCATTCTGATAGCTCTTTACAATCTCTGCCACGGCGTAGTTCTCTAAAAGAGCCCCATTCATGGCGCCATTCATGACGGTTTCCGGACTGCTCCAACGGGTGAGGTAGCACACGAGTCCTGTATCATAGAAGTAGAGCTTTGGTGTGGAAATTGTCCGTTTCAAAACATTGTTGGAGTAAGGACGCAGCAGGAAGACAATGCCCAATGTCTCTAAAATATGAAGCCAGTTTTTGGCTGTCACCTGATCAATGTCTGCATCATCGGCAATACCTTTATAATTTACCAGCTGGCTGGATCTGGCCGCTACGGCGCGGATGAAGTTCAAAAACTTCAAACTGTCAATCGTGCCGGAAAGCTCCCGCACATCCCGCTCCAGGTATGTACCAATATAGCTGGAATAGAAAAAATTTGGCTCATCATACCGTCCGCTGATAAGTGCCGGCATTCCGCCGGTGAAAATACGTTTAAATATGTCAGGAGTTGTCATGGTGCCGCAATGCTTTTGACGCTCAGACAGTGTTTCTAAATCTACGGTGAACGGTGCAGCTTCACAGCCTGATATTTCACTTTGGGACAATGGAGAAAGATGAAGCAGAGCAACACGTCCGGCTAGTGACTCCTGAACGCCCTGCATCAATCGGAATAACTGTGAACCGGTCAGCCAGAAATCGCCTGGGCGATGGCTTTTGTCAATTAATATTTTTATATATGGAAATAACTCCGGTGCATATTGTACTTCATCAATCAGTATCGGTGGCTGATGTAGTTGGAAAAACATCTTTGGGTCTGTTTTTGCTAATTCCCGCTCAGTCAGATCATCCAATGTGACTTTTGTCCGGCCGCGGCCTTCCTGTTCTATCAGATGCTCCAGCATTGTAGTTTTTCCTACCTGCCGCGGACCGGTGATCAGGATTGACGGATATTGCTTATATAGACGCATAAAAACCTCTTCCATGTTTCTATTAATATACATATCATCACTCCTATTTCGGCTAATATATATTATAACCATATTTTAGCCGAAATATTCCTTGATTGCAAGACTATGTTATTAGTAATACTCTTAGACTATGCTATTAGTAATACTCTTGTAGAAAGACAGGGGAAACTCAATTTGTGTTCTTCGTGACATAAGAAAAGGACATATGATGAAAAAATAGAATCATATGAGGAATATTAAGAAAAAAGTAAAACACGTTTTTGCGACAGACGGTGACCGTCTATAGATTGCAGATAAACTATTGGTAATTTTTACCCGATATATTATAATAAGGGAGAATATAAGTTGACTGATGGATAATAAAAATAGATAACTAATAAAAATACATCGACTTTAGGGAGGGAAGATATGGGGACAACAGATAATCTAAGGAGCATAATCAATCGGCAAAGAGAAGCTTTGTCAGCACTTGAGGCTGAATGCAAAGCGTTTGAGCATAATGACTTAGCTAAAGAAAATGCGGAACTTAAAGCAGCCATTGAAAAGTCCAATATGAATTATGAAAAAGCCATAAATAATGTAGAAAGGCTTACCCAAGAGAATGCCAGCCTTAAAAATGCGTTATACGAGCAAATCTATAGTGAAAAGGTTAAAATAGTAAATATCACGGCACAAAAGCTTGATATATACTTCCGCTCAAATATTGATGGAGAATTGAACAAGCTGACAGCTTTTGAGAATGGTGCAAAAATTCGGATAAGCAATATCAGACAAATCCTAATGCAAAACAACATTGATGCCCAGGATGATATATATGCAAAACTCGACGAGCTATCGTTCCTGCTAAATCAAAAAGTGGCGCAGGCGCGCGCTAATGCAGCACAAACGCTGGGTGCCTTTTCACAAAGGGAACGTGCCGAGCTGGAAGCCCTTAAAAATGAGCGGCTCACCGATGAACAGATCCGTGCGGCTGCAAAGAAAAATAGCATGGAAAGATTTGTAGGGCTGAATGTACTTAACGCTATTGGAATATTTCTGCTCATCATCGGTGTTATTACTGTTGCACGATATACCTATGT
>JARKQP010000558.1 GCA_029974875.1 Mobilitalea sp. | reverse complement strand
ATTCTGTCTAAGGTCAGTTCTTCCAGGGCTTTATGAGCGGTATAGAGAATTGTGCCTCCCGGGGTCTCATAAACTCCTCTGGATTTCATTCCCACTAATCTGTTCTCTACCATACTGATAATTCCAATCCCATTGGCTCCCCCTGCTTCATTTAACTTGGTGAGCAGCTCAACCGGGTTTAATTTCTGTTGGTTTAAGGCTACCGGAACACCTTCTTTAAAATCTATTTCCAAATAGGCTGGCTTGTCCGGGGCCTTTTCGGGCGCAACTCCCAGCATATAGATATCTTCCTGCGCTTCATTCCACGGATCCTCCAGATCGGCGCCCTCATGGCTCAGATGCCAAAGGTTGCGGTCCATACTGTAAGGCCTGGATTTGGTTACCGGTACCGGAATATTGCGTTCCTTCGCATATTCGATCGCATCCTCACGCGACCGTATTTTCCATTCGCGCCAGGGTGCAATAATCTTAAGATCAGGATTCAGCGCCTTAACCGCCAATTCAAAACGCACCTGATCATTGCCCTTGCCGGTGGCTCCATGCGCGATGGCTACCGCACCTTCCTTTTCGGCAATTTCTACCAGTCTCTTGGCAATCAGAGGACGGGCAAATGAGGTGCCAAGCAAATATTTTCCTTCATATATTGCTCCGGCCTTAATTGTCGGATAAATAAATTGGGTTAAAAACTCCTCTTGCAGGTCTTCGATATAAATCTTGGAAGCACCCGTTTTAATGGCTTTTTCCCTTAAAGGTTCCAATTCTTCTCCCTGGCCCAGATCGGCCGCCATCGCAATAACTTCATAACCGTAATTTTCTTTTAGCCAGGGAATAATGATTGAGGTATCCAATCCTCCCGAATAGGCTAAAACTACTTTTTCCATTCTTGTATCTCCTCTCTATTTTCCTTACATTACTAAAGCCATAATCGCTTTATGAGCGTGCAGCCTGTTTTCCGCTTCGTCAAAAACCACAGATTGTGGGCCTTCTAATATTTCTTCGGTAATTTCTTCACCCCGGTGGGCCGGAAGACAATGAAGTACCAACGCATCAGGCTTGGCTGCTTTTAACAAGGCCTTATTTATCTGATATCCCGCAAAGATTTCTCTTCTTTTCGCCGCTTCCTCTTCCTGTCCCATGCTTGCCCATACATCAGTATACAGGACATCCGCTCCTTCAGCGGCGGCTACGGGATCTTCGACAACCGCAACACTGCCCCCGCTAAGTATGGCATTTTCTACAGCTATTTTCATAATCTCAGAAACAGGTTGATACCCTTCAGGCACCGCTACCACAACATCCATTCCTATTTTGGAACCACCTATAAGCAGTGAATTTGCTACATTATTTCCATCACCTATATAGGCCAGCTTGAGACCCTTAATTTTTTGCTTATGCTCCTGAATCGTTAGCAGATCAGCCAAAATCTGGGTTGGATGCAAATAATCTGTAAGCCCGTTTATTACAGGTTTCTCACAATATTTAGCCAGGTCAAGGACTTCCTGATGGCTGAAGGTTCTGATCATAATACCGTCCACCATGCGCGAAAGCACCCTTGCCGTATCCTGGATCGGCTCACCGCGCCCGATTTGAATGTCCCTGTCACTTAAAAATAAACCATAACCTCCCAG
>JARKQP010000550.1 GCA_029974875.1 Mobilitalea sp. | reverse complement strand
CAGTTTAAGAAAGGGACGAGCTTCATTATTACTTTACCGAAGCGGAGGATGTAAGCTAAGAGGAAGCATTAATATTAAAGAATAATAATTCAGCATGCAAGGGGCAGCCAGGAGAGGGCTGCTCTTTTTTGTCAGGAAACTATTGCACGGTGATTAACATAGGCTTTAATTTTTACAGCTTAACCTTAGGAAAATGTATCTTACCCTTTGTGCTATTGTAAAAAGGCAAAAAGAAATTAAAATAATCTATAGTGTATGGATTGGAGGGCATGGACATAAATATGGAGGATATTATTCAAGTAAAGCATTTAAAGAAATACTTCAAGGAAATAAAGGCAGTTGATGATATTAGCTTTCGTGTAAAGCGCGGTGAGCTATATGGATTTTTAGGAGTGAACGGAGCCGGAAAATCTACAACAATAAACATGCTTTGTACGCTTCTCCCAAGGGACGGCGGGGATGTAACCATCAGCGGTTACCGGTTAGGGGAGAAGGATCCCGGTATCCGTAAAAAGATAGGGGTGGTATTTCAAGATAATACCTTGGATGAAAGGCTTACGGTTAAGGAGAACCTGGTCCTCAGGGCCACACTTTATACCCGGGAGCAAAAGGTCATCCATGAGAATCTGCACAGGGTATGCGATATTTTGGATATCCAGGAGCTGTTAGGGCGCCAGATTTGTAAGCTGTCAGGCGGACAGAAGCGAAGATGTGAGATAGCAAGAGCCTTAATGAACCAGCCGGAGCTGTTATTTCTGGATGAGCCTACGACGGGCCTTGACCCTCAGACAAGACAAAATGTATGGGAGAGCGTGGAGCGGCTAAGGAAGGAGGAACAGATGACGGTCTTCCTTACGACACATTATATGGAAGAGGCGGCAAAGGCCCAGTATATTTCTATTATGGAGTCAGGCAGGCTGGTGGCAGAGGGCACTCCTTCGCAGCTGAAGCAGCAATATGCCCATGATATGTTAAAGCTGGTTCCGGAAGATGCGGAGGGAGTGGTCAAATATCTTCAGGCCTCCGGGCTGCCCTTTGAGAGAAAAAGTAACCACATCCAGGTTACCATCCCGGATTCGATGTTCGGCCTGGAGGTATTGAACCGTATTAAGGACCACCTCCGGTCCTTTGAATTAATTCAAGGTACCATGGATGATGTATTTTTAAATGTAACAGGTAAGCGCCTGGCTTAAAAATAGGGCAAAGAGGCTGTAGGCATTAGCCAAAGGCTGTAGGTATAGTCAGTGGCTGTAGAAGGAGGAAGTATGCTATTAGTAAGATTGGTAAAAAGAAATATGCTGGTATATGCAAGAGACAGGGCAAATATTTTCTTTTCCTTATTATCCATGCTTATTATCGTTGGGTTAATGATAGTTTTTCTTGGAAAGATGAATGCGGATAATGTAGTGGATTTACTTAAGGAGTATGGAGGGCAGAGGGATGCCACGGAGGATATGGCAAATGCGAAGCAGCTGATTATCTTATGGACCCTGGCAGGGATTGTTGTAGTTAACTCAGTAACGATCACGCTTTCCTTGGTCGGGATCATGGTTGAGGATGAAGCACATAAAAAATTATCCAGCTTTTTTGTCGCTCCGGTAAACCGGATGGTGTTTGTACTTGGCTATGTCATTGCGGCTATCCTGATGGGGATCCTGATGTGCGTCCTGACCTTTGCAGCCGGGGAAGCCTATATTGTCATCACCGGAGGGGAGATACTTTCCCTGTCCCATATGCTGCAGGTCTTTCTTTATATTATTTTAAATGTATTCACGTCTGCCT
>JARKQP010000548.1 GCA_029974875.1 Mobilitalea sp. | reverse complement strand
GGCACGGGACCGGCACCATCAAACGCTTTGGACAGGATGTCAATACGGGGCGGCTAAAGGAGCTGGAACGTCTTGCAAACTTAAGGATTACCCATCTGATTGTAAACTCTGAACAGTCCAAAGAGGAATATTCAGGTTCCTTTGGGGTTTCGAAGGACCGGGTATTTGTATACGGGCTTCCAAGAACGGATCTTTTCTTTGATGAGCAGGCAAAGCAGGAGCGCAGGAATGCATTTTTTGGGCAATACCCGGAGCTGGAAGGGAAGAAGCTGGTGCTGTATGCGCCGACGCTGCGGGACTATGCCCCGACGTTGAGGGGAAGTGGATTGAAGCAGCCAGGGCTGGCACTTGATATGGAAAAAATGCAAAAGGAGCTTCCGGAGGATTATGTCCTGATGCTGAGATTACATCCGTTTGTGATGGAAATGTACCAAAAGGATGGACAGTATAAAGGGGAGCTCCCGGAGAATGTCATCTCCATGTCCGGATATCCTGATATCAATACCCTGCTCTTAGTTGCAGATTACCTGATAACAGATTACTCATCGGTGATCTTTGAATATTGTCTCTTAGGGAAACCGATGTTATTCTATGCTTATGACCTGGAGGAGTTTTCAGACCAGGGCAGAGGGTTTTACCATCCCTACAGGGAATTTGTGCCGGGACCCGTTGCTGGGACAACGGAGGAGATTATCCGGCTTCTGAAAAAGGATGATTTTGATTTGGGAGAAATCAATTCATTTATAAATAATAATTATCAGTATTTAGACGGTAAATCAACAGAGCGCTTATATCTACATATTTTTAAGGCCTAGACACAGCAGTAGATATTAACAATACTTTTAATAGGGCAGTAGATCAAGTGGTGGTTTTGAAAAACAGAGTATTCTCCAAGGAAGTTCCCGGGAGTGCTCAGCAAATTTGGAGGGAATGTTAAGTGGAAAATTCAAGCTATAAAATAAGCATTATCATGCCCGTATATAATATGGAACGTTATCTGGCAGCATGTCTGGACAGTATTGTCACCCAAACCTTACCGGATATCGAAATTATCGCAGTGAATGACGGGTCCAAGGATAATAGCCTGCAGATTCTGGAGGAATACCAAAGCAGGTATACGGACCGGATGAAGGTATTTTCTACGGAAAACAGTGGAGTCAGCCATGCCAGAAATTACGGTTTGGAGAGGGCATCCGGAGAATTCGTACTTTTCGTGGACAGCGATGATTTTATTGAAGAGGATATGTGTGTAAAGCTGTACAATAAGGCCATGAAGGATGGTAACGATATTGTAATCTGCGGCAGATATAATGTTTATGAGAGGGAGCATATTGGGGAGATGACCAAGGAAGCATATCCCACCATGCTGATTAACAGTAATTTCAGGCTGGAAGAGAACAAGTATGAGTTAGCCCATATCTCACCCTTCCCCTGGGACAAGCTCTTTAGGAGAAGCATCCTGGAAGGGCTTAAATTTCCGGAGAAGATGCGTTTTGAGGATCTGGTACTGGTATTTGAAGCCTGTTGTAAGGCCGGGAGTATCGGTATCGTGGAGGAGCCACTTTATAATTACAGAAGAACCACACAGGGCGGTTTCCTGAACAGCTTTTCAGAACAGACCCTCGATATTGTCATGGCCTTGCGGTTAGTATTTGACTTTATGA
>JARKQP010000544.1 GCA_029974875.1 Mobilitalea sp. | reverse complement strand
GCGCTCATACCGACCTATCTGATGACCGTAGCCTTTACCTCAGGGGCAACAACCTCAGTGGTTTTTTATGAAGCTGCCCTGGGGCTGATTATGCTGGTTGATTTCATTTTAATCAGGCTGGTTATTCCTATGATTGATTTCTATCTTGTGATTATGCTGGCAAATAACCTGTCCAAGGAGGACATGCTTTCAAGGCTGGCGGACCTCATCGCCCTTGGTGTCAGCTGGATGCTAAAAAGCCTATTGGCTTTGGTGGTAGGCTTTAGTGCAATCAAGGGGCTGATAGTTCCAGTCGTGGATCAGGTGAAACGCTCGGCCTTGTACAAAGCATCGGAAGCGATTCCCGGTATTGGGGATGCCCTAGGCAGTGTGACGGAGACCATCCTTGGAGCGGGAGTCATATTGAAAAATTCCATTGGAGTAACGGGGCTGGTGGTAATTATTATAATTACTGCCGTACCATTTTTAAAGCTGGCTGTAATTACTCTGATCTATAAAGTCAGCAGTGCAGCCTTACAGCCGGTCTCGGATAAGCGGTTCATTGAATGCATCAGTGCCTCTGCCAAATCAACAGCCTTACTTTTGCAGACCGTATTTGTAGGCGCAGTATTGTTTATGTTGGCAATCACTATCGTAGCGGTTACGACGGGCAGCGTAAGATGATTGTATGAAAAATTGCCCAGCTTTGAGCTTCGCATTGCCTGACAATGAAAAAGGAAAGGAGGGCCTCCTACCCCTTGTAAGACAGGGGTGGGTTTTGTGGGACGTGTATGGAAGAACTGTATTCCTGGATCCGTAATATCGTAATTTATATGATTATGAATACCATTGTCATGAACCTGCTTGGGAACAAGAGCTATAAAAAGTATATCAGCATTGTCTCGGGCATGATCCTGGTGCTTATTGTAATAACGCCGTTCCTCAGGCTGATAAGGCTGGATGAGAGCCTGGACTATTTTTTCAACTCAAATAATTTTTCCGTAGATACCTCGGAATTTAGAAAAGACCTTGAGAGCGTGGAAAAAGAACAGCAGGAGGCGGTCTTTGCTGAGTTTGAGGAAGGGATAAGAAAGCAGGTAAAGGAATTGCTCCAAAAGAAAAATATTTTGGCGGATTCCATTGACATTATTTTTAACACAGACAGTGAGAGCGAGGACTTTGGAAGCATCGAAGCGATGAACATCCATGGGGTTACAGCCGGGGACGGGGATCTTAAGGAAAACCCGGATAACAACAGGCTGGACATAGATGAAATTAAAATTGCACAAGTAACAATCGGGGATGAAGAAAAAACATCCGAAAAGCAAGTTCCTTCCCCCTTAGAAATTACAATAAAAAAAGAGCTTGCGGACTTCTATAATATGGAACAAGGCAATATAAATATTAGTATACAGGGAGGATAAGTTGGTATGGAAATGAAGGATAAAAATGGAGGGAAATTTAAGTTTTCCTTAAAAGACATAGGGGTACCCCGGCTAATCATGCTGGCTATGGCAGGAATTCTTATCATCCTATTATCCGTTCCCGGAATTTTCAGCTCGGTAGGCTCTGGAGGCGGTGATGATTCTAAGGAAAATGACACACAGGTTATACAAAAAGATAGTAATATGACAAGCTATAGTTCGAATACCTATATATCAGAAATGGAAAAAAGGCTGGAGAAAATCCTTAGGAAGGTATCCGGCATTGGTGATGTAGAGGTAATGATTACTTTGAAAGCCTCGGCGGAACAGGTTCCATTAAAGGATGATCCAACTACACAGGAAAGCGTGAACGAAGTTGACGGGGAGGGTGGAAGCAGAACAAATAATAATATAACGCGGGAAGAGAGTACCGTTCTGGTTACGAACGAGAATGGGAAGTCGCAGCCCTACATAATACAGGAACTGGAACCGGAGGTGGAAGGCGTCCTAGTGATCGCCGAAGGCGGAGATGATGCAAAAATTAAAATGGACATTATGGAGGCAGCGCAGGTATTATTTGGAATACCAGCGCATAAAGTTAAAGTAATGAAGATGAATCAAGCTAATAATTAATCAGGAGGCGTAAAATGAAGAATATATTCAAAAAAAATCATGTCATAATAACCGCATTAGCCATTATGATCGTAATCGCGGGTTATCTAAGCTTCACCAACAATGATGCCGACAAAAATTCGGATACCTTATTGACAGTGGATCCAGGCTCAGAAAATTATGATGAATACACGGAAGTGGATGGGATGAACGTAGCAACTAATACGGAGGTTTCCCCTACAGGCACGGCGACGGATTTGGATGATGCAACAACTGATGATACGGACGATGGGACGCTAGAGGATACAAATGCGGAGGATACGGATGAGGATGCAGAAACTACCGATGTAGATGACACGGGCGACTTGGGATTAAATGATATTTCTGATGAAGACATTTTAGCTTCCTCCCATGATGTAGCCGACAACGGAGAACTGGATCTTAAGGATGGAACTCCCGGAGAAGCAGTGCTTGCAAATGCAACCATTGAGGCAGGCTATTTTATCTCCTCAAAGATCGAGCGTGAGCAGACCCGTGCACAGAGCAAGGCGGACCTGATGAAAATGATCGAAAGTAAGTCTGTTTCGGCAAAAGCAAAGGAAAAGGCAGAAGATAGCATGATTAAGCTCACTGAGGCGGCAGAGAAAGAAAAAGCAACGGAAATCCTCTTAGGCGCAAAGGGATTTGATGATGCAGTAGTTTATATCGCAGATGATAAAGCAACCGTAGTCGTGAATGCAGCCACCCTGACAGACCAGCAGCTGGCAATGGTAGAAAATGTAGTAAAAGAGGGCACTGGAATTGCTGTTGCCAATATCAGCATAAATCCTGTAGTCGCTTCGGAATAAAGGTTTAAAGTAAGCGTTTTGGGATAATAATCTGATTAACCCGTAAAATATATTTATATTTGCAAAAGTTGCGTAATTTGGTATAATGCTATATAATGTAAGTTATGGGAAGTGGTTTTTTACTTCCCATAAAGAGCACTATTTTTGTGCTGTACACAGTGTGTCCTTACAGGACGCACCGATTATAGGAAGCTTGTTTCCTATAATATATAAGTATCAGTTAAGGCATACCGGATAACGATAGGAACTTAGGAGGTATTCAAATTGAACAAGGAACCGGAGAACAAAAACACATATAAAATACATGAAAATGGCAAGGTCGGCGAGGTTCAGATTGCGGATGAGGTGGTCGCATCCATCGCAACCCTGGCGGCAACCGAAGTAAAAGGTGTGTCTGCAATATCAGGTAACACGACCAATGAACTTACCGGAAAGCCGGGAAGAAAAAACTTAACTAAAGGAGTTAAAGTTCTTGTAAATCCGGATGCGGTTTCCGTCGATATGGCACTTACCTTAGATTATGGGTATGGTATTCCAGAAACTGCAAAACAAGTGCAAGAAAAGGTGAAGTTGGCGATAGAGAATATGACCGGCCTTCAGGTCAAGGAAGTTAATATCCGTATCGCGGGAGTTAACATCGTAAAAGAAGCGTAGATTATGCATAGCAAGGGTCTTTTGCAGGATTTCACTTTCCATTCCGTGGGAGCAAAGCTTTCAGGAAATCATTGGTTAAGAATCTGTGGAAGCCCCTTGTTTATTCGTAAATATTGTGCCTGTGGCCCAAGGTTTGCAGGTACCGGAAAGGGCAGGGTTATTTGTACGTGACAAGAAGAGAGATGAGAGAACACGTTTTCCTTATGTTGTTCCGTAAGGATTTTCATGGGGTAGATGAATTAAGTGAGCAGGTAGAGCTGTATATATCAGAGCTTAATAAGCCCTCAGTAGAGGAGTACGCTTATCTGACCGCGCGTTTTGGTGCAATTGTGGAAAATTTAGAAAGCATAGATGCTATTCTATCCGAGGCATCCAGCGGTTGGAGGCTAAACCGTATGGGTAAGGTGGATTTGACGATCCTCCGGCTTGCGGTATATGAGATGCGTTTTGACGAGGATATTCCGGTAAAGGTAGCGATCAACGAAGCCGTTGAGCTGTCAAAGAAATTCGGTGGGGATGATTCTCCCAGCTTTATCAACGGAGTGCTTGCAAAGCTAGTGTGAAACGAAGATCATTTCACATGGAGGAAATATGGGACAGGCTTATTCAGTAACAGAGATCAATCTATATATCAAAAACTTATTTATGCGCGACCGGATGCTGAACCATGTCTATGTAAAAGGGGAAGTATCCAACTGCAAATATCATACCTCTGGGCATATTTATTTTACATTGAAGGATGCTCAGGGGCAATTGGCGTGTGTTATGTTTGCAGGCCAGAGAAGAGGCTTGAAATTCCGTTTGGAAGAGGGCCAGAGTGTCATCGCCCTGGGTAGTATCAATGTCTATGAGAGGGATGGCAAATATCAATTATATGCGAATGAAATTGTTCTGGATGGACAGGGAATCCTCTATGAGAAATATGAGAGGCTGAAGAGGAGTCTGGAGGAAGAGGGGCTGTTTGATCCGGCCCATAAAAAGCCGGTACCGCCGTTTCCCAAAAGGGTGGGAATCGTAACGGCAGCCACCGGTGCTGCCATCCAGGATATTATTAATATATCGAAAAGAAGAAACCCCTACGTCCAGCTGATCCTGTATCCTGCGCAGGTGCAAGGGGAGGGAGCTGCGCAGAGTGTGGTTAAGGGTATCCGGGTACTGGATAAGCTAGGAGTGGATACCATTATCGTCGGAAGGGGCGGCGGCTCCATTGAAGACTTATGGGCCTTCAATGAAGAGATTGTTGCACGGGCGATTTACCAATGTAATACCCCGGTTATCTCGGCAGTAGGACATGAGACGGATGTCACGATTGCAGATTTTGTTTCTGATTTGCGGGCACCGACCCCATCAGCGGCAGCAGAGCTGGCAGTAAATGACTTTCAGGCCTTCCAGTCCCTGCTCCGTGATCACTGGCGGAAGCTTACGAGGGAGCTGTGGCAAAAGCTCACCCTTAATCAAAACCGCTGTAGGGAATATAAGCTGAGGCTGTTCTACGCAAGCCCTTCCTATCAGATTAAACAAAAACGGCAGTACCTAATGGACGTAGAACAAAAGCTGCAGCAAAAAATCAACCAGAAATTGCAGGAAAGGCGGCATCGCCTGGAGCTATATATCGCGAGGCTGCATGGCCTGTCACCCTTATCAAAGCTCAGCAAAGGCTATGCCCTCGTTGTCGGAGAGGATAATAAGCCGCTACAGAGCATCCAAAATGTAAATAAGGATGAGCTGCTGACAGTATCTTTAATAGATGGTGACATGAAAGCCAGGGTAGAAGAACTGCATCCAAAGCGGCGGGATGGTTAGCAATGGGATGCCCGGATATACATAAAAACTCTCAACCCCGAAAATGAAAGGCATGGAGATAATTATGAAATTAGAAGAATCCTTTGATAAATTAAATAAGATTATGGAAGAACTGGAGAAGCCCGATGTCAGCCTTGAGGATTCCTTTGCTTTATACCAGGAAGGAATGAAGCTGTTAAAGGCCTGCAACGATTCCATTGATAAAGTAGAAAAAGAATTGATTATATTAAGTGAAAGTGGAGAAGCCAATGAACTTTGACCAGCAGATCAAGCAAAAAGCTGCAGCAATTGAAGAGGTATTAAAAAGGTATATCCCCCAGGAAGAGGGTTACCAAAGAACCGTCATGGCTGCAATGAACTATAGCCTGCTCGCCGGCGGCAAGCGCCTCAGGCCGATGCTGATGTCCGAGACCTATGAGCTGTTTGGCGGACAGGATAAGGAAATAATTGAGCCTTTTATGGCAGCAATTGAGATGATCCACACCTATTCCTTAGTGCACGATGACCTTCCCGCAATGGACAATGATGAATACCGCAGGGGGAGGAAGACAACCCATGTGGTATATGGGGAAGCTATGGGAATTTTAGCAGGGGATGGTCTTCTTAACTATGCCTTTGAGACGGCTCTCAAGGCCTTTGACCGGATAAATGGACTGGAGGCTGCAAAGCAGCTTGTTTTGCATCAAAAGGTAGCAAAAGCGCTGCAGGTCGTTGGGAAAAAAGCCGGTATTCACGGTATGATCGGCGGGCAGGTCATCGATATGGAAGGCTGCATGGCAGCTGTGGGACGGGAGCGTCTGGACCACATGTATCAGCTAAAAACAGGTGCGCTGGTAGAGGCATCTATGATGATTGGCGCTATTCTCGCCGGAGCGACAGAGGAAGAAGTATCAAAAGTAGAACAGATTGCAGGGGATATTGGTCTTGCCTTCCAGATCAAGGATGATATCCTGGATGTGACCAGCACGCAGGAGGTATTGGGGAAACCGACCCATAGTGATGAGAAGAATGAGAAGACAACGTATGTAACCTTGCTGGGACTGGAGGCTGCAAATAATGAGGTACGTGGGATATCGGAGCGTGCTATCAAGACCTACAGCTCTTTAGGGAAAAAGAACGAATTTTTATTGGATTTAATAAAGATGCTGGTGAACCGCGAATATTAAATTCAATTCATATAATAATGGCCAATAATGGGTAGCAGAGCCCAAATCATAATTAATCCGAAGCATAGAAGGATTATTTATAGCATAACACAGGAAGGTGAGGTGGATTATTTTGCCTGAGTTATTGGATGAAATTAAGGAAGCAAATGATATAAAAAAGATACAGATTCAGGATTATGGTAGGTTGGCAGAAGAAATCCGTGAATTTTTAATACAGAATATCAGCAGGACAGGGGGACATCTTGCCTCCAACCTGGGGGTGGTGGAGCTCACGATGGCTCTCCATAGGTTCCTTAGATTTCCCCAGGATAAATTGGTCTGGGATGTGGGACACCAGGCATATACCCATAAGCTGCTGACCGGCAGGAAGGAGCTGTTTCCTACCCTGCGCCAGCTGGACGGCTTGAGCGGTTTTCCTAAAATGGAAGAGAGCTGCTGTGATTCCTTTGATACAGGACATAGCTCAACAGCCATTTCCGCGGCCCTGGGGTTAGTAAAGGCAAGGGATTTAAGCGGCGGAAACAATAAGGTGGTGGCAGTGCTTGGGGATGGCGCCCTTACGGGAGGAATGGCCTTTGAAGCCATCAACAATGCAGGAAGATTAAAGACAAACTTTATTATTGTACTCAACGATAATAACATGTCCATCTCTGAAAATGTGGGCGGCTTGGCAAACTACCTGGCAAAGCTTAGGACAAGCAACCGCTATACAGGATTTAAGGAAAGCATGGAAAATGTCTTAGGCAGCATGCCTGGTGGAAAAGGCCTGGTGGATATGCTGAAGCGGTCCAAGGATGCCGTGAAATACTTCATGCTTCCCAGCATGTTTTTTGAGGATATGGGGCTTACGTATATCGGACCCATTGACGGGCATAATGTCTGGCAGCTGCAGGAGGCCTTTGAAGCGGCGGCCAGATCGAAAAAAGCAGTTGTAGTACATGTGCTGACCAAGAAGGGGAAGGGATACCGGCCCGCAGAGCGGTATCCGGCCCGTTACCATGGAGTGGATCCCTTTGATATCACCAGCGGACGGTCAGTCCGCAAGGAAAAGGAGCTCTCCTATACGAAGGTGTTCTCTGATGCAATGCTGCGCCTTGCCACAGAGGATGAAAAGATACTGGCAATTACGGCAGCGATGCCTTACGGGACAGGGCTTTATGACTTTAAGAAGCAGTTTCCTGACCGTTTCTTTGATGTAGGAATAGCGGAGCAGCATGCCGTTACCTTTGCTGCAGGCCTGGCCATGGGAGGCTTTAAGCCGGTGGTGGCTATTTATTCTACCTTTTTACAGAGGGCCTACGACCAGATTATACATGATGTCTGTATTAACAACCTTCCGGTAGTATTTGCCATAGACCGGGCAGGTATTACGGGAAGGGACGGAAAGACCCACCAGGGTACCTTTGATGTATCCTTTCTTTCCCATATCCCTAATTTAACAGTTCTTGCACCTAAGAACCGGTATGAGCTGGAAGACATGCTGCAATACGCGCTAAAGCTGAACTGTCCTGTGGCGGTCCGTTATCCGAAGGGAGATGCCTACATGGGCCTGGAGGAATACCGGGCACCGTTGGAATATGGAAAGAGCGAGCTGTTATATGAAGGTGCGGAGATTGCCATACTGGCGGTGGGAAGCATGGTTAAGACTGGAGAGGAAGTGGCAGCAGCACTATTAAAGGAAGGGAAAAGAGTGACCCTTGTGAATGTGCGCTTCATTTCCCCGATTGATAAGGATATCCTTGGAAAATTATCAGATAACCATAACCTGATAGTGACCCTGGAGGAAAATGTCCGAAACGGCGGTTATGGACAAAAGGTAGCGGATTATTTATTTGAAACCCATAAGCAGGATGTCAGGCTGGTAAATATATCAGTACCGGATGCCTATATTGAGCACGGAAGTGTAGGGGAGCTCCATAAAAGGTTTGGCTTGGATACGGAAAGCATTTTAAACAGGATTAAGGCAGAGCTATAGTGGAAAACGGATCCATGCTGCTATTTTGTGGGGCTTTGTATTGTTATAGAAGGCATGGACATAAGGTGAAAGAAATTAAGGTATTTAATCATGTGAAGACCGGATCCATGCTGCTATTTTATGGGCTCTGTGCTATTGGTAGAAGGCATGGGCTAAGAATGAGGAACAGAATGAAAGAACGATTGGATGTATTGTTAGTTAGCAGGAATCTTGCCGAGTCGCGGGAAAAAGCAAAAGCGATCATAATGTCAGGAAATGTATTTGTGGACGGGCAGCGTGAGGATAAGGCAGGAAGTACCTTTGCCGAAGAGGTAACCATAGAGGTGAAAGGGAATCCCTTGAAATATGTCAGCCGTGGCGGCTTAAAGCTTGAAAAGGCAATTGATGCCTATGGGATTTGCCTGGAAGGCAAGCTTTGCATGGATGTGGGCTCCTCAACGGGGGGCTTCACGGATTGTATGCTTCAAAATGGCGCCCTTAAGGTATACTCGGTGGATGTAGGAACAAACCAGCTTGCCTGGAAGCTCCGCCAGGATGAACGTGTCATTTCCATGGAGAAGACGAACATACGCTACCTGACCCGGGACCAGATCGAGGATGAGGTAGCTTTTGCTTCCATTGATGTCTCCTTTATTTCCCTGACTAAGGTGTTACAGCCGGTGCGGGATCTGCTGGCTGCGGAGGGTGAAGTGGTGGCACTTATTAAACCGCAGTTCGAAGCCGGAAGGGACAAGGTTGGCAAGAAGGGGGTTGTCCGTGAGCAGAAGGTCCATGTGGAGGTAATCCAGAGGGTATGTGGATACGCAGCGTCCATAGGCTTTGACTGCCTGGATTTAAGCTTCTCACCGATCAAGGGACCGGAGGGGAATATTGAATATTTATTATATCTTCGGAAGAAAATACACAGTGATGATAGAGATATGCAGCAGGAAGGGTTACCGGTTACGAACCAGAAAATATTACAGACGGTAGAAGAAGCCCATGGCACGCTGGCAGAAGCATAGGGTTTTCCTGCAGGAAGCAGGGCTATTGCGGGGCAGTCAGGGCATCTATGGTAAGAAATATATAAATACGTATAATTATGCTGAATATTTATGAAAAATTAAGAAATAACATAGCCCTTTGCTTGAAATTAATGGAATTCTATGTTAGAATTTTTTGTATATCTATGATGGCTGTAGATGAGGAGAGTAGCAATCAAAATGGACAGGTTTTTAATTATTACAAATAGGGAGAAGGACACTGACTTTCTTGTTACGAAAAGGATTGTTGCTTATATTGAAAAGGCCGGTAAGGCGGCAACTCTTTCCAGCGTATCCTCCGTGAAGGATGAGGGTGATGTGGTTATAGTTCCGGAGGCCATTGATTGTGCCATAGTCCTTGGGGGTGACGGGACTATTATCCAGACGGCGAATGATTTAATGACCCACGATATCCCAATCCTTGGCGTGAATTTAGGAACACTGGGCTTCCTGGCAGAAATTGAGGAGCAGAATGCCCTGGAGGCATTGGAACGTCTGTTTCGTGATGATTACAGGATAGAGAACCGGATCATGATGATGGGAGATGTTCTTTGTGACAATGGGCAGGGTCTACAGGTGAAAGAACCTGGCTATGCCTTGAATGACGTAGTGATAACCAGAAAAGGCTTTTCCAGGATCATTAATCTTGGAATCTATGTAAATGATGAGCTGGTTGATAACTTTCTTGGGGATGGAGTGATTATCTCTACACCCACAGGTTCAACCGCTTATAATTTATCTGCGGGCGGTCCCATCATCATGCCCCAGGCCAGTGTCATGGTGATAACTCCCATCTGCCCGCATTCCTTAAGCCCGAGGAGTGTTGTGGTATCAGCTGAAGATACCATAAAGGTAGTTGTGGGTAAGAGCAAGAAAACCCAGGAGGCAGAGGCAATAGCGAACTTTGACGGAAAGCAGGTAATCGACCTGGGGACGGATGATTCCGTAGTTATTAAAAAAGCAAAATACAATACAAAATTAATTAAGCTTAACCGTACTGGAATTTATGAGATTTTACGGTCTAAGTTAGGTAATAATGGAGATTGATGAAATATCATTAAAAGGAAAGGTACTGGGGTAAATAAATATGAAAATAAGCAGACAGAGCAAGATTATAGAACTGATTAATAAACATGACATTGAGACACAGGAGGAATTGGCAGACCGACTTATGAAGGATGGCTATAACGTCACCCAGGCCACCGTTTCAAGGGATATCAGGGAGCTGAAGCTTACCAAGGTAGCCGTGGACGGCGGAAGACAGAAATATATCGTGCTCCAGAAGACGGAGGCGGGAATGAGTGAAAAATATACCCGCGTATTAAAGGATGGCTTTGTGTCAATGGATATGGCCCAGAATATTATGGTAGTCAAGACGGTTCCCGGCATGGCGATGGCCGTTGCGGCTGCACTCGATTCCCTCCAGTTCAGCAGTATCGTAGGCTGTATTGCCGGTGACGACACGGTAATGTGCGCAATCCGTTCCGTTGATGAAACCATTCAGGTGATGGAGAAGCTCAGTAAATTAATCAATGCGGAATAACTAGAGTGGTTCCAAATGGATAACTGCAGGTAATTTTCCACTTGCCGAACAGCACCTTCGGTGATAAAATATTTAAGGCGAAAGCCGGAGGCGTGATACTAACATGCCTCCGATTGTTTGCGTAAGAAAAGCAGCCTAGGCTGGTGCTTTGGTAAGCATAAAACACGCTTGGGCCTTATAGGTATGTATGGTAAAACTTTTAAATGAGAATAGTCTCGCAAACATGCGAGCCACATAAGGAGAATAAGATATGTCAGGACATTCCAAATTTGCGAACATAAAACATAAAAAAGAAAAGAATGATTCGGTTAAGGGCAAAATATTTACAAAGCTCGGCCGTGAGATCGCTGTAGCTGTAAAAGAGGGCGGAGCAGACCCGAGCGCGAACAGCCGCCTGAAGGATATCATCGCCAAAGCAAAGTCTAACAATATGCCTAATGATACGATTGACAGGAGCATTAAGAAGGCTGCCGGTGATGCGAATGCAGTTAATTATGAAACAGTAACCTATGAGGGCTATGGCCCCAGCGGTATTGCAATCATTGTGGAGGCCCTTACGGATAATAAGAACAGGACAGCCGGTAATGTGCGCAATGCCTTCACCAAGGGAAATGGCAACGTAGGCGCTATCGGCTGCGTATCCTATATGTTTGACCAGAAAGGCCAGATTATCATTGATAAAGAAGAATGCGATATGAAGGCGGATGATTTAATGATGCTGGCATTGGAGGCCGGCGCAGAGGATTTCACGGAGGAAGAGGACAGCTTTGAGATTTTAACAGCTCCCGATGATTTCTCCGCAGTGAGGGAAGAGCTTGAAAAGGCTAAGATTCCTATGGCCCAGGCCGAAGTGACTATGCTCCCCCAGACCTGGACAACGTTATCCGGTGAACAGGATATCAAATCCATGAACAGAATTCTTGACCTGCTCGATGAGGATGACGACGTGCAAGAGGTTTGGCACAATTGGGATGAGTAGATGAAATTGAAATGGCTACAAAACCAGTGCTTTCAGGGGCTTGAAGTATATGCAGGAGACATATATTTGACTGAAAATAGATTAAATTACTACTAGTGATGATATATAACTAATTGCTGGTATTCAGTGAGGAATGTGCATAATTTGGCCTTCTTAGCATTTATCTAAATGTTAATGGAGGTCTTTTTTTATGCTTAATATGGATCTTTTAAAGACATTAAAGTATTGTAATAATCGCTTGCTTAAAGTATAATATCATTATGGAGTGGAATGGTATGAACAATGAATAATTAATTTTGCAGATGTTAACAGGATTAACAGATGACGTAAAAGAATTAAAGAACTATGT
>JARKQP010000539.1 GCA_029974875.1 Mobilitalea sp. | reverse complement strand
TTGGGATAATGTAAATGGTCCGGAAGCGGGGTTCTTTCCGACCGTAATTGGCATTATTCTGTTATTTACAAGCTTATTGGCTTTGTATCAGGCCAGGAAGGAGAAAGCTCCTAAAATTGACAGGCTGGAATTAATGGTTATCGGCGGCTGCCTTGGAATCATTGTATGCAGTTATGCTATCGGGTTAATACCAAGTTCGGTGCTGTATATGGTATTGTGGCTTAAAATATTCGAGAAATGTTCCTGGAAATCAACATTAATGGTATCCGCAATAGTATCTGCAATTGTTATCGGAGTATTTGTTCTCTGGCTGCAGGTGCCATTTACATGGGGTATATTTGATCAATTTTTATAGGAGGAGAAGAGATGGAGGTTATACAGTATTTATTAAACGGCTTTGCCGTTGCATTCAGTGTCGAGAATATGATGGCGGTTATAGCAGGTTCTATTTTGGGACTGATCGTAGGTGCAATGCCAGGCATCGGCAGCCTGGCAGGTGTGGCGCTTTTATTACCGCTTACATATAAATTTAATCCGACAACAGCAATGATTATGCTGGGTGCCTTATATTATTCCAATATGTACGGCGGAGCCTTTAGTGCTATTTTATTAAATGTTCCGGGAGATTCACCTGCAGTTATGACAGCGATAGACGGCTATAAGATGAATGCTGAGAAAAAAAGACCGGGACAGGCATTGTTAGTCAGTAATGGAGCATCCTGTATCGGGGGTATTATAGGATGGATTATATTGGTAGTCACCGGTCCCATGCTGGCTGAATTTGGCTTAAAATTCGGACCGGCAGAAATGACTGCTCTTTTGCTTGTGTCCATGACATCGATTAGCTGGCTGCTTGGTGATAATCCGGTTAAAGGTCTGGTAATAACAATGTTTGGTATTTTACTTGCCTGTATGGGTATGGATACATTATCAGGAGCTCCAAGATATTCCTTTGGAAATATGTATTTGTTAGGCGGAATTCCTTTCACACCCTTTGTTATTGGCGGAATTGGTTTTGCACAAATAATTAACCTTATCGTTGACAGCAGAAGTCCCAATCAAGCAGAAGTAAATACGGGTGAACGTTTAACGATTCGGGGAAGCATGCTGACAAAGCACGATTACAAGCGGTTATTCATGCCATCGGTCAGGGCCGGTTTTCTGGGAACCTTCGTTGGTGTTCTTCCGGGTGCAGGCGCCACAACAGCGGCATTCTTAGGTTATGCAGTTGAAAAGAACTTTAAATCGGAAGAACCTCTTGGGACAGGTGCAATTGAAGGAATTGCCGCTTGTGAGTCTGCCAATAATGCGGCGGCAGCCGGAGCTTTTGCACCATTATTGGCCTTGGGTATTCCTGGATCCGGAACCGGAGCGGTATTGCTGGGCGGTTTAATTATGTTTGGACTGAATCCGGGACCTTTGCTATTTACGAATGAACCGGAATTTGCATGGGGCTTGATTGCATCTTTATTTATATCAAACGTAGTAGCACTTGCAATTTCAGTTTTTACCATTCCATGGATGCTAAAGGTATTAGCATTGCCTGTCAAGTATCTAATACCTACCATTACAGTCATTTGTGTTGTTGGTGCTTATAGTACGAGTCAGTCCATTTTTGGTGTCTGGGTTATGTTCCTCTCGGGCATCGTTGGATACATTCTTTCAAGAACGGATTATCCGGTTGCACCAATGCTATTATCCTTTATATTAGCGCCAATGCTGGAATCCAGCATGAGAAAGGCGTTTACTATTTCAGGAGGAAGTCTTGGCATTTTCTTTGGCAGCGGCATATCTAGCGTTTTAATGGTGCTTTTGTTTGTACTTATCTTAACACCTATTATAAAAGCTATTATTAAGAAGGTTAATATAAAAACCGCTTAATAATTTATATAAATATAATATTTTAATAAAAAATAGGAGGAGAACAATGAAGAAGGTAATAGTTCTTATGCTGGTAGTTATGCTATCCGTTATGGCTGCAGGATGTAGCAAGGAAGGAGGAGCAAATGGGGCTTTTGCTCCCAAGAGTACGGTTGATTGGTATTGCACATCAAGTGCAGGGGGCGGAAGTGATATCTTTTCAAGAATGATCACAGAAATTATCACAGAAGAAGGCAGTGCCGGGAAAAGTACATTTATAGTCAATAATAAAACAGATGGTAGTGGTGAAGTCGGAAGAAATGAGGTTGCTAATTTATCCGGTAAGAGAGCAGATAATACATTATTGACCTTTAACAGCGGTGACTTAATGCCCATGGTAACAAATACAGATAATCGTTCTTCTAATTTTAAGATTATTGCAATTATGGCTGTTGACAAACAATTGTTATTCAGAGGTTCAGAGTCACCTTATAATACATTTGCAGAAGTCATAGAGGCGGCGAAGAACGGAGAAGCAATTGTAATCGGTGGTTCTAAAGGGGATGATGTAGCTACATATAATGCATTGATTGAGGAAATTGGCATATCAGGTGATATTATGAAGTTTATCACCTACGATTCGACCAGTGAAGCAATTTCTGCCATCCTAGGCGGCCATGTGGATTATGTTATTGCAAAACCGGCAGCAGCCTCCGAATATGTAACAGCCGGCAGTCTGATACCTGTTCTTGCACTCTCCACGGAAAGATACACAGGCGATCTGGCAGATGCACCAATCTTAAGCGAAGTCGGCGATTATGAAAATGTAGAAATTCCGGTCTGGCGCGGCGTTGCAGCTTCTGCTTCCATGAGTGACGAAGCGGCAACCTACTGGAGCAATGTATTAAAAACAGTCTCGGAAACAGAAAAATGGAAAAAAGAATACCTTGAGAAGAATAAGCTGATTGCCAATTATATGGATACGGCGGCGGCAACCGAGTTTGTAACCCAGTATGAGAAAGAATATATGGAGGCAAATGGAATTAAGTAAATCACTTGTTTTAATGACTTTAATTTTATAAAATCAATTAATCTGCCGGGAAGTGCTATTGAGAAATATATAGTTAATAGCACTTCCTTTATAAAGGATACATAATAAAAACGGAATTGCTTGTAACCGGCAGTTTCAAGTAATCAACGGCAGGGGTCGGCTTTGCAGAGGAGATGATAAGGAGTGCCACTCATTCGATTTGCCCGGAAAATACCTGGAGGAAATATGATTCTTCCACTGGTAACGGCGGCAATAATTAATACGGTTTATCCTGATTTTTTTGAAATGGGAAGCTATAGCAGTGTTTTTTTCTCTGACCAGGGTATGATTACCCTTATGTGCCTTACCTTATTATATACAGGATGTCAATTAGATATCAGAGACTTACCTCAGGCAGCCAAAAGGGGAGGAAGCCATGTCCTTTTTAAATATATTGCCGGAGCAGGTTTTTACCTTTTTGTTAAACATTATTTTGGATATGAGGGGGTCTTTGGGGTATGCAGCCTGTCTATCTTATGTGCTATGACAAATTGTAACAGTAACCTATATATGGGATTGATGGAACATTATGGAGATCCTATTGATATGGCAGGGAGGCCTTTTTTTAACTTAAACTCCGGTCCCATGCTGTCATTAGTTACAATAGGGATCGGCGGAATGGAGGGCTTTCATCCCATTGATATTATATCTATATTACTTCCTCTGTTTATGGGGATTATAGTATCAATACTGGAACCGGAAATCAGGGAAAAATCAAAACTGGCAATTAAATTTTTAACTCCGGTCTCAGGTTTTATTATCGGTTCTAATATTAACTTATTCAATATATACAGAGCCGGTTTGGGAGGAATCATACTGGTCATAATTTTAGTGCTTATCACTGCTCCAGTTGCATTATTGGTGGACCGGATTTTCTTAAAGCGCCCAGGGTATGGGGGTATGGCAACGGTCTCCGTTGCAGGGAATGCAATTGCTGTTCCGCCGATGATTGCAGCGGCAGCATCGGAATTTCAGCCTTATGTGGAAACGGCTATGATACAGATATCAGCGGCAGTTATCTTAACGGCAATTATATGTCCCATACTGGTAGACAAAGCTGTAAAAAGATTTGGACATGATAGTCTTAGGAAAAAAACTTATGACGATACAATGTAAGGAGCAACCGTATGGATAAAAAAGGTGAAATAGAGGAAAAAGCAGGTATTGAAAATAAAGCAGAAAACAGAAAGAAAAAAGGAAAAAGAGAAAAGAAGAATAAAAAAAATAGAAAACATATCATACCTGGCAATAAAAGAAAAATTACTTTCATAAAAAGTATTAAGGTTAAACTAATCGCCGGATTTTTGATTTCTGTTTTATTTATAATAGCATTGGGAATTATATCTTATCAAAAGGCGGCAGAAAGTCTGAAACAAAAATATGAGCAATCCACCCAGAGCGCCTTGGATATGACACAAAAATATCTGGGGGTAATCTTTAAGGAAATATCTGCAAAAACAGTACAAATAAATACAACAGATATTATTAACCAATATTATGGAGAAAAGCATAGAGACGGCTCTTCTACGGAAGACAAGAGTACCGGTGAGATCAGGAAAATGATGACATCACTGATAAACGCAGATGAGTATTTGCAGGATATCTATATCATACCGGAATCCGGACAGGGCTTCTCTTCCGGAGAGATTTTGCAGGGAGATTATTATTCCGGGTTTTTGGCGTCCGCAGAAGGACAAAAATTAACCGATTCGCAGAATAGCGGAATTTGGGTCGGACAGCACAGCTACCTGGATGAACAGTTGAAAATGGATTCTTCCGATTATAGTCTTTCTTATATTACCTATTTACAGGATTCCAAGTACAATAATATTGGGTTTGTTATAATGGACCTAAAGACCGGAATGATCGAGTCTGCTCTGCGGGATATGCGGTTGGATGACAGGGCAGTTGTGGGATTTATTACAGAGGATGGTAACGAAGTACGGATAGGAGAGGGTGCAAATGAGTTTTCGTTCATAAAACAACCGTTTTACAGTGATAGCTTAAAAGAAATTTCAAATGATAAATTTAGTGTTGAGGGGATTAAAACAGTTGATTTTAAAGGTCAGGCCTACCGTTATATTTATCAGCTGAATAACCTGGGCGGAGTGTCATTATGTGCCCTGATTCCTGAAACAGCAATTATTGAGTCAGCCATTGAACTAAAGAATATCACGCTGCTCATCGTGTTAGCTGCCTGTATGGTAGCAGGTATGATCGGGACGGTATTGGCCACCGGAATATCGAAAACAATTAATTTATCAAATGATTTTTTAGCAATAACATCGGAAGGCGACTTAACAGCGAACTTAACAGTGAATCGAAAAGATGAATTCAGCCTTTTGACAGCAGGTATCATGAATACAGTCCTAAGCATGAAAAATCTAATTGGAAAAATGACAACGGTAAGTTATACAGTCGCTTCCACATCGGAAAATGTCGGTGAAAGTGCAGAGATTTTGTTGCAGGCAACGAAAGATATTACCCACTCGGTAAATGACATCAGCCAAGGGGTGGTTTCGCAGGCACAGGATGCGGAAAACTGCCTGATAAAGATGGAAAGTTTATCGGATCGAATAAATCTAATCAAACAAAATACGAATCAGATTAAGCAATTAACAAATGATGCGAATATAACCGTAACAGAAAGTCTTTCAGTGATTAATGAGTTAAGTAAAAGGGCACAGGATACCAATAATATTACTCAGAATATCATCAGCGATATCAAAGGGCTTCAAAAGCAAACCGTGGAAATTGTAGATTTGGTTGAAATGATATATGCGGTTTCGAAGCAATCGAACCTGCTCTCTTTGAATGCTTCTATTGAAGCAGCCAGAGCCGGAGTCAAGGGAAAAGGCTTTGCGGTGGTAGCAGAGGAAATGCGGAAATTTGCAGAACAATCCAATCGTATGAGCAGTAAAATAGCAGATATTATTGCTGTAATTCAAAACAAAACACAGCAAACGGTTGCAACAGCAGAAGAAGCAGAAACTATTCTGGAGTCACAAAAGCAGGTTTTAAACAGTACGGTTACTTCATTTCAGTTAATTAACTGTCAGGTCACTAATCTGACAGAAAATCTTGCTGTTATCATTGACGGTATTGATGAGATTGAAAACTCGAAGAATGATACCCTATATGCAATCGAAAGCATCTCATCCATTTCAGAAGAGACCGCTGCAGCAGCAGAAGAATTGTCTGCGGCAGTAGCGAATCAGCTGGAAGCTGTGGAAACACTGCATCAATCGGTTAATCAGCTTCAGGAGAATGCCGGTGATTTAAATAATTCAGTCAAAGTATTTAAGCTATAAGGAATTGTAAATGCAAATTATAAAAAATTTTATGGTACTCAGCGTTCAACTGTTGATTTGCGGTATGGACGCTGCTTTTTACCGGTCTTTCTTTTTGTGCCTAAAGTTCATTGTTTCTTAGACAAGGTAAAGATATAATAGAAGTACGGATAGCAGATAGATTGTAAAGGATGTAATTTAGTTCGTGATGATAAATAGACAATATAACGGGGAAGGGTAGAAGAGTTATGAATATGGATTACAGCATACAATTAGAACAAAATCAATTATTATCACAGGCACAGATTCTATCATTAGAGATTTTAGCAATGGATAATGTGGAGCTGAAAGAATTTTTGCAAAATGAATATTTGGAAAATCCAATTTTAGAAAATACAACAATAAATGATATGCCTGCGAGTATAGAAGAATTTGCTTCGTGGTATAAGTACAACTATAAAGAAACAAATTACAAAGAGGAAATTATTTATGACGATGATCTGGAGCAGAAAAGAGAATTTGTGGCAGTCAATGAGCTGCAGGTAGAAGACTACATAAAAGAACAGTTGAACAGAACGAAATATTCCGAGGAGCAATGGGGGATTATTACATATCTGATCCAATGTTTGGATAATAACGGTTTTTTAACGATGGAAGAAGCTGAGATAGCAAAATTACTGAAAAAAGATGTTTCCCTTGTCCAACAGTGCCTGGAGGATTTGAGACAGTTAGAACCATACGGTATTTTTGCAAAAGATTTAGCCCATTGTTTAATTGGCCAGTTAGAGCTTCTGGGAATTGAAAATGATGAAATAAACCAAATTATTCTGGAGCATTTACAGGATGTGGCAGATGGCAAAATCAGCAGTATTTCCAGGGCTATGGATCTTTCGACACTGCAGGTAAGGAAGTACATAGCAATTATTGAAAAATTGAATCCAAGGCCGCTTATCGGGTTTAATTCATCTGCCACAGAGTATATTGTTCCGGATATTATTTACCTATGGAAGGACAAGCATTGGGAAATTGTATTAAATGACAGGTGGATGGGTGAATATCACTTAAATGATTATTATCTGAAAATGATGAATAAGACAAGAGACCAGGAATTATTTGAATACTTCAGAGGGAAGCTGGAGCGTTCACGTTTTATCATGAACAGTCTGGAACAAAGAAAGAAAACGCTGATAGGAATCGCAGAAGCCATTTTAGGGATACAACAAGGGTATTTTGAAGGAGAAACCTCGCTTAAACCAATGACTATGGCAGAAGTGGCTCAACGGGTGCAGGTACATCCGTCCACGATAAGCAGGGGGATAAAGGGAAAATATATTCAATTCCCGAAAGGAACGATCCTGATGAAAACATTATTTACAGCAGGCATCAACAGCGGGCAGTCAGAAGAAATGATAGGAACCAGTGAGATCAAGAAACGGGTCAAGGAACTCATATATAAAGAGAATAAGAAAAAGCCCTTTAGTGACCAAAAACTGGTGGAAATATTTCAAAAAGAAGGTATACAGATTTCCAGAAGGACAATTGCAAAATATAGGGAGGAAATGGGTATCAAGGGGAGCTGTGACCGGAAGGAATTGTAAATTGGCTCGGTTTGAAACAAGGTGAAACAATTTCAAACTATGGCAGAATATAAATGAAACAAAATGAAACAGTAAATTACTTTGCTGCTTATGGATAATGCAGTGATATTTACAGCAGGTTTATTCAAAACCGGATTGCAATAAGGAAAGCTTAAAATGAAGGCCGGGTTTCTATTTCTTTCAAAAAATAATATAAAAATTACGGGAAAAGCAAAAGTTGGCATGACTTTTGCTTTTATTTATATTGTAAAGACAAGCGGAAAGGAGAAGGGAAATGGGTGATTATTCAGTAAAGGAGGTAGGTACATGAAATTATGCTATCAGGTAGCGACTCCTGATGTTACCGTTGCAGATTCCGTAACAGCTTATCAGGGAGATCTTCGGATAAGTTTCGCTGACTTAGCGGCCCTTGGTTATGATGGAATAGAGTTTATGACATTAAAGCCTTCAGAGCTGAATTGGGAAGAGATCAAAGCGGAAGCAGAGAAAAATCATTTAATAATAGCTTTGGTTTGCACCGGAGAAATTTTTGGGCAGTTGGGACTCAGTTATACAAATCCAAAGGCAGAAATCAGAAAAGAGGCAATTGCAAGAACAAAAGAAATAATTGATTTTGCCGGGTTTTTTGGTGCGAATATTAATATTGGCCGTATCAGAGGCCAGTACTGCAAGGAACTGACCAGAATGCAGACAGAAGAATATGCGGTAATGGCATTTCGGGAGCTTAGTGATTATGCGGCAGAGAAAAATGTGGCTATTGCCCTGGAAACAGTTACCATTATGCAGACTAACTTCATCAACACCCTGGAAGAGGGAAGAAAAATGGTAGAATGGGTTAGCAAACCTAATTTTAGATTAATGATGGACATTTTTCATTTGAATCTGGAAGAGAAAGATATTTACGAAGCAATTAAAAAGTATAGCAGTTATAACATACATGTACACCTGGCAGATAATAACAGACGATATCCAGGGCATTGCGGATTAGATTTTGAAAAAATACTTAGTACCTTTAAGGCATGCGGTTACGATGGAAGCTTCTGTACGGAGATTTTCCAAATCCCAAACCAGTGGGATGCCGCAAAGGGTGCGGCCAGGCATTTAAAACCAATTATAGCCAAAGTTTATGGAAGTAAGGTGAATTGATGAAAAGTATTGCACTGATTCACACTGTAAAAGGTGTGGCAAATACCTTTGAGGAAAAGCTTAGATCCAGGATCCCGGAAGCAGTCAGAATACATAATCTATGGGATGACTTTCTGGCGGATGAACCAAATGAAATAGGGGAATTTACCATTAATAACCGTAGCCGGTTATTGATGGATATTAAATCGGCAGAACTTACCGGTGCAGATATAATTGTAACTACATGTTCTACCTTAACGCCGGTTGTTGATATGATAAGGCCGTTTATAGCGGTACCTTTGATAGCCATTGATGATGCAATGGCAAAAAAGAGTATAGAATATGGAAGTAATCTTTTGATAATGGCGACAGCTGTCAGCACCGTAGAGCCTACGAAAGATAAAATTATGACGGAAGCGCAAAAAGCAGGCATCAGGGTAACCATAGAACAAATAGTATTACAGGATGCATTTGCGGCAATGAAAGCCCTGGATATGGAGAAACATGACAAAATTTTATGTGAAAGGGCAAATGAAATAAAGAAATATGACTGTATCGTATTGGCACAGGCCTCCATGGCTCATCTGGAAGCGGAAATCGAAACAATTACAGGCTGTCCGACCTTGTCAAGTCCAGAGCTTTGTATAGCACAAGTAATTGGAACCTTAAACGGATTAAATAATATAAGAAAAGAGGAGCAATAGATGACGAAAGAAAGAAAAGCAGAGTTGGAGAAGCTCTGCCAAAGATTCCGGAATGAGTTAATTGATATACTGTACGAGATTCAAACAGGGCATCCGGGAGGTTCCCTGTCCTGTACAGAGATATTAACAACCTTGTATTTCGAAAAGATGAATATAAATGGAAATAATCCGAAAGCAGAAGGCAGGGATCGCTTTATTCTCTCCAAGGGGCATGCCGCACCGGTTCTTTATATCATATTGGCGGAACTTGGGTACTTTCCTAAAGACGAATTAAAAACCTTAAGGCAAATAAACAGTAACCTGCAGGGACATCCCTGTGCTCACAAAACAAAGGGTGTTGAGCTGTCGACAGGTCCCCTTGGCCTCGGACTTTCGGCAGGTCTCGGGATGTGTATGGGTGAAAAAATAAAGGACAGTAACGCATATACTTACGTAGTTATGGGAGACGGAGAAATCCAGGAGGGAGTAGTTTGGGAAGCAGCTATGGCAGCTTCAAAGTTTAAGGCAGATCACCTGATTGGGATCTTAGATAATAATGGAGTACAGTTGGATGGGACACTGGAAGAGGTTATGCCGATGGGCGATATAAAGGCAAAATGGGAAGCCTTCGGATGGCATGTGGTTACTTGTGACGGGCATGATGTGGAAGCTATTTCAAATGCAGTAGAGGAAGCGAAAAAAATCCTTGAAAAGCCAATTCTAATACTTGCAAAAACAGTAAAGGGAAAAGGGATTTCTTTTATGGAAGGAAAAAATACCTGGCACGGGAAAGCAATAAGTGAAGAGGATTATAAGAAAGCCAAGGAAGAAGTAGGGGGTATCTGCTAATGTCAAATACAGTTGCGATCAGAGATGCATATGGAGAAGCGCTTTTAAAGCTTGGTAAGAAAAACGAGAAAATAGTTGCATTGGAAGCAGATGTAGGAAGCTCAACCAAAAGCAGCATTTTTGGCGGAGAATTTCCTGGGAGATATTTTAACGTGGGAATCAGTGAGATGAATATGGTAGCTATGAGTGCCGGATTTGCATGTGAAGGCCTGATACCATTTGTAAATACCTTTGCTATATTCTTAACGACCAGAGGAGCTGACCCGGTTCAGAGCCTGATTGCATATGATAAATTAAATGTGAAACTGGCAGGAACTTATTGCGGTTTATCCGATTCCTATGATGGTGCAAGCCACCATGCAATAACAGATATGGCATTGATGCGTTCCATTCCCAATATGACAGTAGTAAGCGTTTCCGATGCAGTTGAAACGGAAAAAGCGGTTATGGCACTTGCGGAGTATGATGGACCGGTCTATTTAAGATTAAGCAGAGCACCGGCACCAGTTTTTTATGATGAAACGCTGGAGTTTGAATTAGGAAAAGGAATAAAAGTGACGGAGGGAGAGGATGTAACTATAATTGCTACGGGTACAATTCTCCATAGGGTACGGGAAGCAGCAGAGCTGTTAGCAGAAGAAGGAATCAAGGCCACCGTAATCGATATGCATACGGTACAGCCGATTGATAAAGAGTTAATTATATCCTGTGCCAGGAAAACGGGAGCCATTGTAACGGTGGAGGAACACAGTGTCTACGGTGGCTTGGGAAGTGCGGTAGCGGAGGTCTTGGCAGCGGAATATCCGGTGCCGGTAGAATTTATTGGGGCAGTTGATTTTGCAGAATCGGGAGATTATGAGCAGATTCTGGATAAATATGGATTCAGCCCATCGGCAATTATCCGGAAATGTAAAAAAGTATTAGGCAGAAAGTAGGGAGAACATGCAACAATCAATGAGGAAGTATATGAAAGTGGGAATTATTTTACATATGGCATATAACGGATTGGCTGCCGGGGAGGGTCCCATTTTAGAAAGCCTGAAAAAAATAGTGGCAGATGATTATTTTGAAGCGGTAGAAGTGACCTGGATGAAAGACCCGGAAGTCCGAAAGAAAGCGGCGGATATGATAGCCTGCGGACATATGACAGTTGCTTATGGAGGACAGCCGCGCTTACTTACTACGGGAATGAACATTAATGATTTAGACGAAGAAAAACGAATTGCGGCAGTAACCTCCCTGAAGGCGGGTATTGATGAGGCATATGAACTTCAGGCAGCGGGATTTTCTTTCCTGGCGGGAAAATATGCGGAAGAAACAAAGGAAGCTGCTTTTGAAGCATTATTAAAATCTACAAAAGAATTGTGTGCTTATGCGAAATCTAAAGGAGAAATGCCGGTTGTCCTGGAAGTATTTGACTATGACATTGACAAGAAGTCTTTAATCGGACCGGTGGAATTGGCAAAGCGTTATGCGAACATTATTACAAAGGATTATGATAATTTTGGATTAATGGTAGATTTAAGCCATATTCCCATGCTTCATGAAAGCATTGAGGAAAGTATATTCCCTATTGCAAAATATATAAAACACGCTCATATGGGGAACACAGTAATAAAAAGTGCGGATTGTGCCGCATACGGGGATATGCATCCAAGGTTTGGATTTCCCAATAGTGAAAATGATACGGAAGAATTAGCACAGTATTTAAGGGTATTGCTGGATATTGGATTCTTAAATGAAAACAACCGGCCGATTGTCAGTTTCGAAGTAAAACCATGGCAGGACGAAGATAGCGAGATTGTAATTGCCAATGCGAAAAGAACCCTTAATTTAGCGTGGGAAATGGTTTAAAAAGAAGGAAATATAAAACAGGAGGAAGAGTAGATGAAAGATCCGATCCAAAAGTATTTTCAGGTGGGAACAATTCAGTGGATGAGCCATCCACCCGTAAATTATCAATTATTGGAATCAGTGAAAATGATTGCCTGTGATGAGTATTTTAGTGCAATTGAAGTAACAAAGGCTGCAGATAATGAAACAAGAATAAAAATGAAAAAAATGTTGGAAGAATCCCATATGAAGGTTTGCTATGGTGCACAGCCAAGATTATTGGGACCGGGCTTAAATCCGAATCACATTGATGAAGAGGAAAGAAAAAAAGCGGAGGCTACTTTAATGGAAGCAATCGATGAAGCAGAATTTCTTGGCGCAAAGGGAATTGCATTTCTTTCTGGAAGGTGGGAAGCGGCTTCAAAAGACCAGGCATATGCCCAGCTCTTAAAAACCACAAGGGCACTCTGTGATTATGCAGCAGGAAAGAACATGGATGTAGAATTAGAAGTATTTGATTATGATATGGATAAAGCGGCATTAATCGGGCCGGCGCCATTTGCTGCGGAATTTGCGGCAGATATGAGAAAAACACATAATAACTTTGGATTAATAGTGGATTTATCACATTTTCCAACTACTTATGAAACTTCCAAATTTGTAGTACAGACGTTAAGACCTTATATTACTCACTTTCATATTGGAAATGCCGTAGTAAAAAAGGGATATGAGGCTTATGGAGATCAGCATCCAAGGTTTGGATATCCAAACAGCGCCAATGATACGAAGGAACTGATAGATTTCTTTACCGTATTAAAAGAAGAGGGATTTTTTAATAAAACAAACCCATATGTACTTTCCTTTGAAGTAAAGCCATGGGGAGATGAAGACGGGGATATTATACTGGCAAATACCAAGAGAGTAATTAACAGGGCATGGGCATTAGTAGAAGACTAATATTGAATTGCAGGCCTACGCAGGCAGGAAGGAGCAACACGTGAAGATAGTTATTTTAGATGGTTATACGGAAAACCCGGGAGATTTATCCTGGGAGGGATTTGAACAGCTTGGGGATCTAACTGTATATGATAGAACTCCAATTGATAAGGTATTAGAAAGAATCAAAGGAGCAGAGGTAGTATATACCAATAAAACACCACTTACAAAAGAGATGATTACAGCATGCCCTGAACTTAAATTCATAGGTGTGCTTGCAACGGGTTATAATGTGATTGATACCTCAGCCGCAAAAAAAGCAGGTATTCCGGTTTCCAATATACCGACTTACGGTACGGACGCGGTTGCACAGTTTGCAATTGCTCTTTTACTGGAGCTGTGCCACCACATCGGGGAACATTCTGATTGTGTAAAAGCTGGATACTGGACAAATAATGCGGATTGGTGCTTCTGGAATTATCCGCTGGTAGAACTTGCAGGTAAGACCATGGGTATTATCGGATTTGGAAGGATTGGCCGGAGTACCGGTAAGATTGCGAAGGCACTGGGAATGAAAGTAATTGCTTTTGATGAATATCCAAGTGATGCAGGACGTGAAATTGCTGAGTATGTCTCTTTCGATGAATTATTGGCACAGTCGGATGTGATATCCCTGCACTGCCCGTTATTACCTTCAACCGAAGGCATTATCAATAAAGAAAATATAGCAAAGATGAAAGATGGCGTGATGATTATCAATGATTCCCGCGGACCGCTGATTGTAGAAGAGGATTTAAGGGATGCATTAAACAGCGGAAAAGTTGCAGGAGCAGCAGTTGATGTTGTATCAACGGAACCAATTAAGATGGACAATCCTTTGCTAAGCGCTATAAATTGCATTATTACACCCCATATTGCATGGGCACCGAAAGAATCCAGACAAAGGCTGATGGATATCGCTGTAGATAATCTGAAGGCATATATAAAAGGCTCTCCGCAAAACGTTGTAAACAAATAGCTGTTTAGGTAAGTAAATAAATGAAAAGGCAGGCTGTATATGCTATACTTAAAGAAAATATGCATAGTTTATGAAAGGAGCCGGCAATGGTTAGAATATTAATGTTTATTCCTCACCTAGATATGTTAAAAAGATTTGAAAAGGTAGTCGCAAAGATACCAAAACAAGAGGATATTATAATCAGGCAGGTTCATGTTTTCGGAACACCGGAAACGTTGGCGCAGCATAAGGATGCAGAAATTATGATAGCAAGAGGAATGACTTATAACCGTTTGCATTCTTTGTTTCCGGACAAGCATATCATTCAGCTTCAAATCACCAGTTATGATATTATGGATGCCTTGATTCGATGTAAAGAAGAATATCGTGCAAAACGTATTGCTCTTTGTATTCATAATCAGGAAATTCACGCTATCCGTAATCTGGAATTGGTGTGTAATGCCAAAATTGATATCTATGATGTTTATGATGAAGACAGCGCAATAAGGACCATTGAAAAGGTTAAGCAAACAGGTGCAGATATTCTTGTGGGAGCTGGAACTATATGCGGCCTGTGTGATAAATCAGGAATGCCCCGGGTGCATATCGAGATGAAGGATGATGCCATTGAAACTGCATTAAATGAAGCCGTAAATGCAGCGAAGACCATTAATCTGGAACGAACCAAGGCAAATCTGATGCACATGATCATTAATAATTATGTAGATGGAATTGTTGCCATAAGCGAAGATGGAAAAATATTGGCGGTTAATAATCAAGCATATCGGATTTTCCAGGTTCCGGCGTCACAGAATGTGACAGGTAAACAGGTAGAGGTGATCTGTGATAAGTTCAAGCGGCGAAGTTTGGAGAATCAGGAAGATAAAAAGGAAGAATTACTGGAGCTTGAGGGAAAGAAATATTATATAGAATATCGGCCTATTGTAGTAGATAAGATGGGAGCCGGTACAATTATTATTATTAAAAGTACAGATAGTATTTCGGAAACGGAAAATAAGATCCGTAGAAATCTAGCCGAAAAAGGCTTAACTGCTAAATATTCGTTTGAGGATATTATTGGTTCGAGTCAGGCAATTTTTGATAATATTAATATGGCAAAACGCTATAGTAAAGTTGATTCCAATGTTTTAATTGTGGGTGAAACAGGAACGGGAAAAGAATTATTCGCCCATAGCATTCATGGAGCAAGTTCCAGAAGAAGTCAGCCGTTTGTAGCCATTAACTGTGCAGCTTTACCGGAGAATTTACTTGAAAGTGAGTTGTTTGGATATGTACCGGGGGCATTTTCCGGTGCTTCGAGAAACGGTAAAGTCGGACTTTTTGAATTAGCGCATAAAGGAACTATCTTTTTAGATGAGATAGGAGAGATTCCAATTACATTACAGGCAAAATTATTACGTGTACTGCAGGAAAAGGAAATCAGAAGAATTGGAAGCGACAGAGTACAGCCTATCGACGTTCGTGTGATTTCTGCTACCAATATTGATATTGAAATGCAAATTGAAGGGGGAAAATTTCGTTCTGATTTATATTATCGGTTAAATCTGCTTGATATCAATGTGCCGCCTCTGCGAGAAAGAAACGGAGATATCCAGGAAATGGTATCTTATTTTTTTACCAGATTTGCCTGTGAAATGGGGAAACCAATTCCTAAACTCTCAAGAGAAGCGGCAAAAGTTTTAAGTGAGTATAACTGGCCGGGTAATGTAAGAGAACTTCGCAATATCTGTGAGAGACTAACTGTATTAAATGATACGGAAGAAATTAATGAGAAGGATGTCCTGCAGTTAAAAATATTTAAAAGCTGTATAAAAGAGAGAAATCAAAGTGATCGGACTGTAGAACCTGATAAAGTATATAAAAGTCTGCAGCCAAGGAAAAAAAAGCAGATTTTAGCGGATGAATTGGGCATCAGCCGCACAACTCTCTGGAGAATGGAGAAAAAGATTTAGCTGCCTGGAGCGGCAAAGTGCTGTACTATCCAGTTGTTTATTCAGATATCTTATAGACAAGGAGCAAGAGTAATGAAAGTAGTAGTGGCAATTGATTCTTTGAAAGGCAGTCTGACTTCGATGGAAGCTGGAGAGGCCATTAAAGAAGGAATATTAAAAGCGACGGATGCACAGGTAATCGTAAAATCATTGGCAGACGGCGGCGAAGGAACAGCGGAAGCACTTATTCAAGGGCTTGGTGGTGAAAGGCTGCAAGCAGAGGTCTGCGGTCCGTATGAAAAGAAGGTAATAGCTTCTTACGGATATTTGAAAGAAACCAATACGGCTATTATGGAAATGGCAGCGGCAGCCGGAATCATTCTGGCACCTGGCGGAGAAATGAATCCGCTAAATGCAACTACATACGGTGTTGGAGAAATGATAAAAGATGCAATCCACAGAGGGTGCCGGAGCTTTATTATTGGAATTGGCGGGAGTGCCACTAACGATGGCGGGCTTGGAATGCTGTCTGCTCTGGGATTTGAGTTTTTTGACCAGGATGGAAAAAAAGTCGGGATTACCGGCAGTGACCTGGGTAAAATCAAAAAAATATGCAGAGATAATGTACTTCCGGAATTAGCAAAGTGTAATTTTCAAATTGCCTGTGATGTAAACAATCCGCTTTGTGGGAAAAATGGTGCGACTTACGTGTACGGTCCCCAAAAAGGGCTAAAAGAGGAATTAATGGAAGCATTAGATAAGGACATGGAAAATTATGCACGGGTTACGAAAGAGTATATGAATAATGATTATAAAGAGATAGAAGGAGCCGGTGCGGCAGGCGGATTAGGATTTGCATTTTTAAGTTATCTGGGAGCAAAACTGGAACCAGGATTTGAAATTGTGCTAAAAGCGATTAATTTGGAAGAAAGCATAAGGGATGCAGATTTTGTGATCACAGGAGAAGGAAAACTAGATCATCAGACAGCTATGGGAAAAGCTCCGGCAGGAGTAGCAGCACTGGCTAAGAAATGCGGAGCAGTTGTAATTGCACTTGCGGGGAGTGTTACAAAGGAGGCGGGGATATGTAACGAAAATGGAATTGATGCTTATTTTTCAATTCTTACCCAGGTTGTAACTTTACAGGAAGCTATGAATGCACAAGTAGCAAAAGATAACATGACAAGGACAGCGGAGCAAATATTCAGACTCATCTGTACAGTAAATCCGGGTTACTGTGATCATCCGGAATCAAGTCAAACCGGCTGAAAATTATAATAAAAAGCTTCAATACCTGGGCAAGGAAATCGTAATATTGGATTCAGAGATTCAGGTAAAAATGCCGCCGCCTTGAGCGGCATTTTTACTGCGCCCTGAAGCTTTGATAAGGGCATGCCCAGAAGGGAAAGGCGCCGTAATGGACATCCACGTGCCCCTTGCCCCTATTCATCTTTTTAAGTCTTTGTTGGCTTTTGACACTCAAATCTGATGTAGTTCCCGCAATGACGTAGGAGAATAAATGGCGTTATTAGCTAGGATACCAGGACACAGTTTTTATCGAGTAGCTGTATGGGGTGGTAGGATAGCTTTGAGGTGCGGAGTCCGGGGTCACCGACGTCCTCTTCGCGGTTGATGTACTGGATTCCGTAGGATTTCATCATGTCGCTGGAGAATTCCTTTACGATCATTTGGTAGGAGCCCTCGTATTCCCGGTTTGCTTTTTCGATATGGGTGTATAGGGTGTCTTTTACGATTTCTCCTACTGACATGGCGACGATATTGTTGTCTACTTCGATAAAGCCGCCGGGGAGACCGAATTTTTCAATAAGGGGAAGCAGTTCAAGGGTTCTGGACAGCTCTTCCTGTGCAAGGGAGGATTCCTTTGCATGGTGTTTTTCAAAGTCCATGAGGAAGTCAATGATCAGGGGGAGGTTCTCCTTTGTAATTCGGTTATAGCTGTAGTTTGGGTAGAGCTTTTTGAACTTGTTGATATGGTTTCTTTGTCCGCTGTACCTTCTGCCGGCCATGTTTGCCAGGTCGGTGGCGTTGTACAGATAGTCAGCCCAGTCACGGCTTGGGGGACATGGGATGCTGCCGTTGAAATCATTTACCAGGATTTTGGCCGCTTCATCGGGAATAGTGCAGAACCACAGGGGGATCTGGTGTTCCTGGGCATATTCCTTAAGTGCATCCATGGCTTTTTTTATGGAGCCTCCGCCAATGGGCAGGGTGAAGGCAGTGTGGTCGATAAACTTTACTTTAAACATGAGCATGTCATCGTAAATAGCAAAGTGGGAATGGTAAAAATCCCGCCACATATATAAAGCACCGATGGTATAATCGCTGGTGTGGCTGATTTTGTATTTAAAAAATTCAGCGGTTTTTAAAATGTTGTCTGCGTTAATTGGTTCAAATGTAAGCATAAGTATCCTCCATGTGATTGTATTGCAATCACGTTGTTCGTAGCAGGTGAATCAGCTGATTCATAAATTCAAACTAAGCAATTGTTCTGATGGGATAGCTGGAATTGATGGAATAGTAGTGTCGGTACACTAGAAGGGCTGTTCGACCTTTTTTGATAAAATTTGGTTTTGTGGCATATAAAACTATATCATATGATCTGAATTCTGTCTAGATGACATCAAATTCTTCTTTGTGGATATGATTCCACGGAGGCATCCTGCTTATCCATGTTACGATAAGGGTATATGTGAACATAATATTAAATTTTATAAATAGAGTAGCTTGTGATTAATTAATTATGTTAAAATGGGATAAATAGTGTTTAAAGGAGCAGCAGTTAGGAACCGGAGCGCTCTACGGTAGAAGTGAGGAACCATGAAAATATTACTTGTAGCTTTGAATGCAAAATACATTCATTCCAATCTGGCAGTATACAGCCTGATGGCATTTGCAAATAAATATAGGGCTAATATTAGTTTGATAGAACTGACGATTAATCATTCAGAGGAAGACCTGTTGAAGGAAATATATAAAGAAAAAGCTGATGTAGTGGCATTTTCCTGCTATATCTGGAATATAGGCATCATTCTAAGGATATCCTCGGAATTAAAAAAGGTTGCGCCTGGGTTAAAGATATGGTTTGGCGGACCGGAGGTATCCTATGATGCCAGACAATGCTTATTGGAAAATGACCAGCTGGACGGGGTCATGTATGGGGAAGGAGAGCAGACCTTCTTAGAATTGGTGCGGTACTACGCGGAAGGAACAGGAGAGCCAAAGTTTCCTGTCAGGAGGCTTGAGGAGATATCCGGCCTGGCCTTTAAAGAAAGCGCGAAGCTGGGTGGGGAGCCCGTTTCCGTGGGGCAGCAATGGGGAATAAGTATGACGAAGCCCAGGAATCCCATATGTCTGGACGACCTTCCCTTTCCTTATGGGGATATGGAAGCTTTCGACGCGTGTCCCGGGGGAACAGGTTTTAACCGCATCGTATATTATGAGAGCAGCAGGGGATGTCCTTTTTCCTGCAGCTATTGTCTGTCTTCCGTTGATAAAAGGGTGAGGTTCCGCAGCACTGACCTGGTGAAAAAGGAACTGAAGATTTTTCTCGATTACCAGGTACCCCAGGTGAAGTTTGTGGACAGAACCTTTAATTGCAGCAAGAGACATGCGATGGATATTTGGGAATTCATCAAGGATAATGATAACGGGATAACGAATTTTCATTTTGAAATAGCAGCGGATCTTCTGGAGGAGGACGAGATAGCATTTTTGTCCACCCTAAGGCCGGGACAGGTCCAGTTTGAAATCGGGGTCCAGTCCACGAATCCGGATACGGTAAATGCCATCCGCCGGAAGATGGATTTTGACCGGGTGGCACATAATGTAAGAAGGGTGAAGGAGGCGGGAAATATACACCAGCATCTTGACCTGATTGCAGGACTGCCGCTGGAGGGCTACGAATCCTTTGAAAAATCCTTTGGACAGGTATATGGGCTGGAGCCGGATCAGCTGCAGCTAGGTTTTTTAAAGGTTCTAAAGGGCTCACCCATGGAAACGGACAAGGACCGCTATGGCATAGTGTTCCGGAGCACGGCGCCCTATGAGGTGCTATGTACCGGGCAGCTTAGTTATGAGGAGCTGCTAAGGCTTAAGGGCATCTGCGAGATGGTTGAGATATATTATAACAGCGGACAATTCGTCCATTCGGTCCGATTCCTGGAGCATTTTTTTAGCTCTCCTATGGGACTGTACCAGAGCCTCAGCGATTACTATGAAAGCACCGGGATTGCAATGCTGGCACATAATAGGATAAAAAGGTATGAAATACTACTGGATTTCTGGAAAGGAACCGTGTTAGAATCATTAACTGTGGAGGATAGGGACAGCCTGACGAAGGTATTTGAGGAAATCCTGTTACTGGATTTATATCTTAGGGAAAATATTAAATCAAGACCGGCATTTTCACCGGTAAAAACCTCATCAAAGGAGCTTCGCGGACTTTATGATAAATACAGGGCAAGGCACAGCCTGATCCATATTGAGAAATTTACCTTTGACGTCCTCCGGTCTGCAGCCGATGGAAGTGTAATCAGGAAGGGAACTACGATCCTTTTTGATTATGGGAACCGTGATGTGCTTAGCAGGGCAGCCTGTATAACGGTACTGGAGGATTAGTCCACTGAATTAGAATTTTGTCATCTAATGATAGCCGGTTGCGAAACAATATTGGCAGCGAAGATGTTGGGTTTTGCAATTGACAATTATCCGATGAAAAGGAAGGGGAGCTACACTTGACAAAAAAAAGAATATCCGCAAAAGAAAAAGAGCGCACAGAACGGATTATAGAGGCGCTTAACAGGGAATATACCATAGAGTACCGGAGCTTTCTGATCGCTGAGACGCCCTGGCAGCTATTAATAGCTACCATCTTGAGTGCGCAATGTACGGATGACCGGGTGAACCTTGTGACGAAGGATTTATTCCAAAAATACAGGAGCCTTGAGGATTTTGCAAAAGCGGACCAGGCGGAGCTGGAGCGTGATATCCATTCCACCGGCTTTTACCGCAATAAGGCAAAGAATATCATCGCCTGTGCAAATCAGCTGATAGAATTACACAATTCGCAGGTGCCAAGTGATATTGATGCGCTGACAAAGCTTGCCGGGGTAGGAAGAAAAACGGCGAATGTCATCCGTGGCAATATCTATAAGGAACCAAGCATTGTAGTAGACACCCATGTAAAACGCATATCGAAGAGGCTTGGTTTTACCAAGGAAGAGGATCCGGTGAAAATTGAATTTGAATTAATGGACCGGCTGCCCAGGGAACAATGGATTTTGTATAATTTACAGATCATCACCCATGGAAGAAGCATCTGCATGGCAAGAAACCCGAAATGTGGGGAATGCTTCTTAAGGGAGGATTGCGTCTATTTCAATACACTGAAGAAAAAAGAAAAAAGTCTTGCCGGAAAGGATAAAGTATCATAAAATATTCCTTGCAGCTACGGGCATTTTGTGGCGTGATTCCGGTATAGGATAAGGGATAGCGGATATACTATAGGAAGCAAATCAGGGTCTAGAAAAACTTAATTACCTTTAAATCCTCGATTAGCTTCTGTTGGTCATGCACTGCCAGTTGGGATACGGTTTGGATCAGGGTATCAATCTTTTCCGGCATGTCCTGCTTTCTGTAGATCTCTGCAAGGAGCTTATAGGTATTTGCTGCATCAGATCCCAGAGTGATGGCATATTCAAGGATGGTCCTGGCGTCCTGTATGTCGCCGTTATGGTAGAGGCGCTCAGCCCATTTTTGCAGTATACTTACAAGGATGGCATAATTATTGTCATACTCGGCAAGCAGGGGAATATTGGCGACACCGTATTTATTCTTTAAATCCGTATTCGTATATCCGGCCAGGTTTAATATTTTTTTATCTGCCAGGCCGAGGATGGTATCGCGGTAAGAGTTTATGGTCGCATCCTCTTTGTCCTCCAGTGGCAGCAGCCCTGGATCGATGGTAATATAATTAAGGCCTGAGATATCGGCGCGGCGTACAAGATTGGATTTGTTTTCCCGGTCCCAGAAGGACTCGGCGGTAGTTTTTGCTTTTTTTGAAGATTTCCTTATCTCATACTGTAGCCATAGGATACAGACGATTATGAGGGCTGATAGTACTGGAAGAGGCATTGAAGGCACCACCTTTCTTAGTGCGAAATACAGAGTATTTCACATCCGGCATTGAGTGACTAAGGTCAAATGTCCGTTAGTGCGAAATGCAGAGTATTTCACATCCGGCATTGAGTGACTAAGGTCAAATGTCCGTTAGTGCGAAATGCAGAGCATTTCACATCCGGCATTGAGTGACTAAGGTCAAATGTCCGTTAGTGCGAAATGCAGAGCATTTCACATCCGACACCCGGTGACCTAAAGGTCAAATGTCCGTTAGTATGTAGTATGTAACATCAAATATTAAAGTATAAGCAGGATGGATCAGAAGCTTGGTCCGTCTGCATGAATGAACATTGCCAGATACGGCAAAAGGAGGTATCCCATGAATTTTCATAACAAAAGAACCCAGAGAATCATTTCAACCGTAATTGTTGTAGTAATGGTCTTATCCTTTCTAGCTTCCTATATCCTAAGCGTGATTTATTAGATGCCCCGGATTGATTTATCTATGCCTGGGAGCCTTTAATCCAATATATACAATTAGGGAACAAAAGTCAATGAAGGAAAGAATATCTTGAATAATCTTGCGTTTATGATAAAATAAAAAGAAGTTACATAAAAATACCGGCGCAAAAGCAGCGCCTTTTATGAGAAGCTAAAAAGCAGCTTCCCATAGCTTATATTGTTAAATGGAAAAGGAGGATGAATATGGGCAGGAATAGAAAGCTATTTTCGGCGATATTATTTTTATCGCTTTCCTTATTTATAGGGAATGCTATGTATGCATCTGCTGAAGAAGAGAAGAGGATATGCCAAGGAGTAGTAATAGATGAGGTTGATGTCAGCGGTATGACAAAGGCCCAGGCAGAAGAGGCTGTAAAGGGCTTTGTAGATTCCTTACAGGCAAAAGGGATTGCTGTCAGGGTTCATGATAATACAGTATATGCAACCTTAGGTGACCTGGGATATACATCGGATTATAACGGCATCATAGAAGAGGCCCTGGATCTGGGTCAGTCCGGCAATCTGATTAAGAGATATAAGGATTTAAAGGATATCGAGCAGGGAAGCTATATATACACCCTGGAGTTTACCTCTGATAAGGAAAAGATCCGGGAGCTCGTCTCAAAGGAAATCAGTTCTTATAATATAGAACCGGTGAATGCCTCGGTGAAAAGGGAGAGCGGAAATTTTGTCTATACGGACCACGTTGTGGGCAGCAAGGTAAATGTAGATAAGACAGTGAAATTAATTGAAGACGCAATTAATAGCTGGGATCGTCAGGACATCTTAGTAGATGCGGTTGTAGACGAGGATATGCCAAAATATACCCTGGAGGATGTTAAAAAGTGCAATACACTGCTTGGCTCCTATACAACAGAGTATACTACCTCAGCACAGAGCAGGGCAGCGAACCTGGCAAATGGTGCCAGGCTGATTGATAATACGGTGCTTTATCCGGGGGATGTTTTCAACTCCTATGATAAGCTCACACCCTTTACGAAAGAGAATGGATATTATACTGCAGGTGCATATTTAAATGGAATGGTAGTGGATAGCGTGGGCGGAGGAGCCTGTCAGGTTACTACCACCCTGTATAATGCAGTGTTGGAGGCAGAGCTGGAGGTAGTAGAACGCTTCCCCCACTCTATGACCATCAGCTATGTGGATTTATCCAGGGATGCGGCAATCGCCGGAACCTATAAGAATTTCCAGTTTAAGAATAATACGGATGCACCGATTGTGGTTGAGGCGACGACAAGGGACCGGAGAATTACCTTTAAGCTCTGGGGACATGAGACTAGGGATCAGGACAATAGGAAGGTTAAATATGTGACGGAGGTACTTTCTAAAACAAATCCTCCGGCAGACGTTGTTACAAAGGATCCAAACCAGCCTACCACCTACCGTCAGGTAACGCAGACAGCTCATATTGGCTACAAGGCCAAGCTGTGGAAGGTTATATATGAAAATGGCAAAGAGGTAAGCAGGGAACTGGTTAACACCAGCAGCTATTCAGCAGCTCCCCAATATGTAACAGTGGGCACAAAGGAGCCGGAAGAGGAGACAAACCCTGAGGTTACTCCGACGGGGGAGCCAAAGGATCCTACCAAGACACCGACAAAGGCGCCAACTAAGACACCGACAAAGCCACCAACCGATAATCCAGAGGACGATAATCCGGAAGGCGATGACCCGGACTGGAGTTATATTGGAGTAGAGGACTAATATACGTGGAAGAAGAACATTATTGGAGAGAAGGTTAAAAAGAACAGAATAAATAAGAGGAAGGGGGACCGGGTCCATGCCAGCATATTTATGGCAATTTGTACGGTGCAAGGGCAATGCCCGTAATGATGGGCATGGACATGAGTATGAACCTTGGAAAAGTATCTGAAACGGTCCTGAAAAGATCGGTACTGAATCAAATAAAGCATAGACGGGAGGAGGTCCTGGTTGGTCCGGGCATAGGTGAGGATTGCAGTGTCCTGGCAGTTGCAGAGGATGAGGTTCTTGTAATATCAACAGACCCTATTACGGGAACGGTCCAGGATATCGGGACACTTGCCGTGCATATCACAGCAAACGATATTGCCTCCAATGGGGCAGAGCTGATTGGAATTATGCTGACCATCCTGTTACCGGAGGGAACC
>JARKQP010000531.1 GCA_029974875.1 Mobilitalea sp. | reverse complement strand
CATAGAGATGGAAAAGGTGCTGCAATCCATGCCCAACAGCCAGGAGGTCAAGGCGGACAAGATACTGGAGATCAATACGCGCCATGAGGTGTTCAAGGCTTTAAAGGATGCGTTCCGGACTGACACGGATAAATTAAAGCTGTAGACCGGCCTTTTGTACGCCCAGGCGCTGCTCATAGAAGGGCTGCCCATCCAAAACCCCGTGGAATATACAAACAATGTTTGCAGCCTGATGCGTTGAAGAAATGTAAAAGAAACACCATAACATATGTAAAAAAAGCATATGTTATGGTGTTTAAAATTATTGGATGATTAAGTAGCTTATACTGTTGTATTGCATATGGTCACTGCTGTTATCTGATCCAAGGGAATAACCGTAATTGTGCCGGCACGGCTTCCGCATGTAGGCGTTACAAGCTTGCATGCATCGCAGCATACGCTCACCAGCAGCCCGGTAATACCATTGCATTTTCCGCATCCTTCTGTATAAATGGTAACCAGCTCATCCAGATTATCGCAGAGCGTGTTGAGCAGGCAGTTGGAATTATCATTACCTGACATAATCTTATCTCCTTTTTACTGGTATTTGCCCTTCTTAAATTTTTGTTGATTTATGAAAGGCTGTTACTATATCATATTAATTGTAATAAGACGTGTTACTATTATTTATGTTTTTATTCATATGTTTATAGATTCAAACGGGGAGCGTCCTGACAGGCATGCATTTTTCTTATGACAGGGGAATATGCTTCAAAGGGTACACAACGATCTGAAATTTGTTCGGAAAATCCTGTCCGTCAGCGGTTTATAAAATGAAGGGCAGGCTATAATATAATTAAAGAGGTGGAATGAATGAAAGCGGAAATTGACAGGGATGGATGCATCGCATGCGGTGTATGCGCCGATACGTGTCCGGCAGTATTTCGAATGGCGGATGACGGGCTGGCAGAGGCTTATGTGGACGAGATACCCGAGGATATGGAGGAACTCGCGCAGGAGGCTGCGGATAATTGCCCGGTGGAAGTCATCAGCATAGAAGAATGACAGGATGCACATGCAAC
>JARKQP010000529.1 GCA_029974875.1 Mobilitalea sp. | reverse complement strand
AAAAGGATTATACATCACATATTACGAAATTTAGTTCGTTAGGCGCTGATTGCGTAATCATTATGTCGGAATACTCGCCTGCTGCTTTGTTTGCAAAACAAGCATTATCCTTGGGATTTAAGGCACAGCTGTTTGCCCTTGGCGGAGCCTCTAATCCCCAGTTTATAGAAATTGCCGGTGAGGCATCCGAAGGTTTTATCTCCGTGTGCGGATTTGACTCCACTGTACAGGATGAACAGGTCCAATCCTTCGTTGAGGCATACACTAAGCTGTCCGGCTTTAAGCCAGGGGAATGGGGTGCAGGATGCTACGATGCGGTTTATGTTGTGGCTAATGCGCTGAAGAATCCGGAGGCTGCCCAGTTGTATGGAAACGATCTTGTGGAGTGGATCCGGGCAAATACGGATTATAAAGGTGTGACCGGTGAGGTTGGCTTTAATGAAAACGGTGACAATATAAAGTGCAAGGCATTCTTTATTCAGGTCAAAGATGGGGCTTACCAGCATTTTGAGCCGTAATAATTTATCATAACTTAATATTTGGAGGAATACAGATTTGAAAATTGCAAATATCTATACATATGCACTACAGGAAAAACTAGACATACCTACCGCCTATGGGAACGGCTGGATTAATGAAAGAAGCTCGGTTGTTATAAAAATGGAGACGGACGAAGGGATTATTGGCTGGGGAGAATGCGTTTGCCATGGAACCCAGCCCCCGGAGCCTGCTATGGTAACCATTGACAGCTGGCTGAAGCCTTTGCTGATCGGCAGGGATCCCTTTGATGTGGAAGTGCTCTGGGAGGAGATGTATAACCTGACACGCCAGGTAGGGCAGGGCGGAATCGCAATCAACGCAATGAGCGGGATTGATATTGCTATATGGGACATTATAGGAAAAGCTTTAAACAAGCCGGTCAGCAAGCTGATCGGAGGAACCTTCAGGACTAAAATTAAGCCATATGCAACTGGATTTTACCGAAAGGCAGATTTTTGCTACCAGGATGCCATTGATGAAGCGATGGGCTATTTGGATGCAGGCTTTGAGGCCTTTAAATTAGCAATAGGCTTTGGCGTGGAGGATGACATCTCATTTTTGCATTCCGTAAGAGACGCGGTGGGTTCAAACGTCACTATTATGGCAGACGCAAATTGCGCCTATAATGCGGGAACAGCGCGGAGAGTTCTTTTGGAAACCCAGGATATGCATCTGCATTTTTTTGAGGAGCCCTTGGCTCCTGAGGATATCGAAGGCTACAAGGAACTAAAATCACTGACGGCAACCTATATTGCTTCCGGTGAAAATACCTTTGGCAAAATCGGCTTCCGCAGCTGGATCTCACAGCATGCCCTTGATATCCTGCAGCCGGAATTATGCTCCTGCGGCGGCATCACAGAATTAAAGAAAATTGCCGCCATTGCCCAGGCCTACAATACCATGATAATCCCCCATGTCTGGGGATCCGGTATCGGACAGGCAGCATCATTGCAGTTCATTGCTTCGCTGCCACCGGCACCGCTGTGCCTCTATCCTACGGAGCCTTTGATTGAATTTGATAAATCGGAGCATCCCTTCCGCAGTGATCTGGTTTACGGAAAAATCCGTATGGAGGATGGGAAGATTCCTATCCCGGAGGGTGTCGGTATTGGAGTGGAGGTAGATGAAAGCGTAATTAAGCATTTCAGTAAATATTAGTTATTCTATTTTACCGGTTTACCGGATATTTACCGGCGTGTCAAAAGCCGGAGGGGAAGGATGTTTCGAAAAGGGGTTAGTAAAAAATATTCAGATATTCAGAAAGGGATTGGGCAATATGTTTTTTCAGATATTAATTAATGCCCTGAGTATTGGGGCCGTATATGCTCTTTTGACCATCGGATACAACATGGTGTATGGAGTGCTTGAAAAGCTGAACTTTGCACATGGGGATGTCTATGCCGTGGGGTGCTTTGTGGCCTTTTCCGTAATAGATCTTGTTCATCCGGTCATTGCAATATTATTGGGCTGTGCAACCGGTTTTGTATTGAATGTCCTGGTAGAGAGGTTTGCATATAGGCCATTGCGGTATTCAGGCCGTGTGGCTCCGACGATTTCAGCGGTTGGTATTGCATATATTATGCGGAATTCGATCCAGTTGATCTGGGGCTCGGAAACCTATTCCTTTAACCTGGGCATTTTTAAGACTGACAGTATGAAGGTGGGAAACCTAGTGATAGGAACACTGCAGATCTATATACTTGTCGTAGCACTTATTCTGATGGTCCTCATCAGCCTGGCTCTTAAGCACACCAAATGGGGACAGGGAATCATATGCATATCCCAGAGCACGGATACGGCGGCGCTGATGGGGATCCCGGTAAATAAGGTGATCGCGCTGGTATATGGTTTTGGCGCAGCGATTGGCGTAATCGGCGGACTGCTGTTCTGCCAGTATTACCAGTTCATTTTTATGGGCATCGGTTTCTCTTACGGAACTATGAAGGCCTGGATGGCAAGCATATGGGGAGGGATCGGCAGCCTGAAGGGAGCAATTGTAGGTGCACTGGTTCTGGCCTTTGCGGAGACCTTCGTATCGGCATATGTCTCGTCTACTTATAAGGATGTATTTGTCTGGGGCGTGTTCATCATTTTCATCCTAGTACGGCCACAGGGTATGTTCCCGGCAGCTACGGCTGAGAAAATATGACAGGGGGATATGGTATGCTAAAGAATTTATATAAGAAATATGGTGTCGCTGCTCTGTTGGTAGTATGTGTTGCTTTTCCCTGGGCCATAACAAATTCCTATGCGCTGACGATTGCCTGCAATGTCATGATTTATGGCGTGATTGCCCTGAGCATCAACCTGATCGTGGGCTTTTCGGGGCAGCTGGATTTCGGCCGTGCGGCTTTTGTAGGGCTTGGCGGGTACTGTTCCGCGATCCTGATGACGACCCTTGGTGTCCCCTTTATCATTGCCTTTATCTGTGGCGGCCTTTTTTCAGCAGCCTTCGGGGCACTGCTGGGAATGCTGTGCCGGTATTCCTCCTTTGATTACCTGACGTTGATTACTATCGGCTTTTCGGAAATCTGCAGGAAGATCTTCCAGAACTGGTACCCGGTGACAAACGGTTCCTTCGGGTTTGCCACGTCAAGGCCAAAGATTTTTGGATATGCATTTATTACGCCGCGCTCGATCTTTTATTTCTGCCTTGTGGTGCTGGTTATCTGCTACATAGCCATAAGGAGGATAACAAAATCCAGGATGGGACGTGCCTACATGGCGCTGCGTGATGACCCGATTGCAGCGGCTTATGCAGGGATTGATGTAAAGTCATATAAGCTGAATAATTTCATCATTGCATCCTTTTTTACAGGCATAGGCGGTGCGATGCTGGCACATATGACAACATTTATCTCCCCGTCACTGTACACAATTGACGAATCGCTGATCGAGCTGCAGATGGCCATTCTTGGCGGCTTGGGCAGCCTCCCCGGCTCTATCCTGGGAGCATTGATCCTTATTGTCGTACCGGAGATTTCCAGGGGCGTGTACCAGTACAGGCTGCTGATCATGGGAGTTATGATGGTTGTCCTGATGCTGTTTGCCCCCAATGGATTGCTTGGGCGTAACGGCGTAAGGGATAGGATCGTGGATGCGGTCCGCCGGAAGGGCGCCGGGAGCGCTGGCAAGATTCAGGGATAGGATGGGGGTGAAGCTGATGGGAACAATTTTAAAGATTGATAACGTATCCAAGAATTTTGCCGGTCTTAAGGCATTGCAGGACGTAAGCCTGGAAATAAGGGATGACGAGATTTTTGGGCTGATTGGCCCAAACGGTGCGGGAAAGACCACGCTGTTCAATGCAGTGTCGGGATTCTCTGTCCCTTCCTCCGGGAAAGTATATTTTTGCGGTGAGGATTATACCAATAAAACCACGACGGAATACAGCAAGCATGGGCTGTCCAGAACCTTCCAGAACATCAGGGTGTTCGGGGACATGACCGTGACCGAGAACCTCAAGGTAGGGATGCATAACGTCATAAAGACGAACCTGCTCAGTATCCTCCTCCAGAACAGGTATGAGAAGGAGGAAGAGAAAAGGGCAGAGGAGAAATGCTATGAGATCCTGAGGTTCCTGGGGATAGAGAAGTTCGCAAATGATTATGCGGGAAGCCTCCCCTACGGCCACCAGAGGCTGGTTGAGATCGGGCGGGCGCTTGCCAGCGACCCGAAGCTGATCATGCTGGACGAACCCAGCGCCGGCATGAACGAGCAGGAGACCATGGAGCTTATGATGCTCATCAAGAGGATCAGGGAAAGGGGCCCGGCAGTGATCGTCATCGAACACAACATGAAGTTCATGATGAACCTCTGTGACAGGATTGCGGTCCTCTGCTTCGGGAAGCTGCTGATGGTGGGCTCCACGGACGAGGTACAGAAGGACCCTCAGGTTATTGAGGCCTACTTGGGAAAGGAGGAGGACTAAGTGTTACTGGAAATCAAGGATCTTGTCGTAAAGTATGGAGAAATCACGGCACTGCAGGGGATCAACCTGAGTGCGGGGGAAGGGCAGCTGACAACCCTGATCGGTTCCAACGGCGCGGGAAAAACGACACTGCTGAAGGCCCTGTCCGGTTCCTTAAAGGTTGCCTCCGGTAAGATTATTTTTGACGGGAACGACATCACGGGACTTCCGACGGACAAAATCGTGCGGCTTGGGATATCCCACTGCCCGGAAGGGCGTAAGGTATTCCCGAGGCAGACGGTGCTGGAGAACTTAAAGGCGGGGGCCTTCATCCGCAAGGATAAGGAGGTCCATGCCGACATAGAGAAGTATTTTACCTGGTTCCCCCGGCTGAAGGAGAGGGAAAAGCAGAAGGCAGGCTCCCTGTCCGGGGGTGAGCAGCAGATGCTGGCCCTGTGCCGGGCACTGATGTCAAGGCCGAAGCTGCTGCTGATGGACGAACCCTCCATGGGGCTTGCGCCTTTAGTCGTGGAAGAGGTGTTTCGGATTATTGACCAGGTACACAAGGAGGGCATCACGATTTTCCTTGTGGAGCAGAACGCGCGCCAGGCCTTAAAGATAGCCGACCAGGGCTATGTAATGGAGGTAGGGAATATTACGATGCATGATTTGGCAGATAAGCTGCTGGTTAGTGAGGATGTTAAAAAAGCATATCTGGGTGGATGTTAGTGAATTCCCTTCTACTTACTCTATAATTTAGAGTGGAGGTTTCTGTGAAGTAGTTATATTTAAGTTTCCACCTGATTATGTAAGTTTGGCAACTCGTAACTTCACTGAGTTGTCCATGCAAGCTTATCCCTCGCCGAAGATATCAGTCTGGGAATACTACCTTAGAGGTAAGAGGCTTCTTGTGAACATAATAAAATGAGATCCGTTATTTGAAAAGTCCCCTGATATAGTTGTTATTAAAACTATATCAGGGGACTTTCTAGAATGTGGCTGGAAACTGCTTGTGTGGACTAAATAAGTTTACGGACACATTCTGGTAGCGGATTATACTGTATCAATTTTCTATATTAATTATTTCCATTTCTGCATAGCCGCACCTTTTTCTGCCGGGAGGCAATTTACAGCATAGGTATACATGAATCCTTTTGTGATCTTGGGCTTAGGTAAAACAAGATTTTCTCTTCTCTTTGCAAGAACTTCTTTCGGAACATCCAGATGTATGGTTCCATTGCTGATGTCAATTTCAATGTAGTCTCCTTCTTCTACCAATGCAATTGGACCTCCGATTGCAGCTTCCGGAGAAACATGTCCAACAATGGGGCCGTGACAGAAGCCTGAGAAACGGCCATCCGTGATTAAGCAGACACTCTCATCCAGATTAAGATTAATCATGGATTCTGTTGCTTCCATAACCTCCACCATTCCGGGGGCTCCGACAGGGCCGACACCACGTACTACGATTACATTACCGGGTTTAACCTCATTGCGGATAATGGCGGCGTGGGCTTCGCTGTCACTATAGTATACTTTTGCAGTGCCACGGAAGAAATACATGGAGGGCTTTACTGTTGAGGAGCGGATGACAGAACCGTTCGGAGCTAAATTACCTCTTAATATAGTTAATCCTCCTGTGGAACAGATGGGATTATCAATGCCGCGTATAATTTCATTTGGCTCTGCGGGAGCTTTTTCGATGATTTCACCGAGTGTAAGTCCGGAAACTGTCCTGCAGTCTTTATGGATCATGGAGCTGAGCTGCCTAAAAATTGCAGGAACGCCGCCGTAATAGAAAAGCTCATCTACGGAATGTGTTCCGCTTGGGCGGACGTTAACAATACAAGGGGTTACCTTGTTTAAACGGTCAAAGTCATCAAGACCGACGTCTAAATTCAATTCATTTGCAAGTGCTGTTA
>JARKQP010000654.1 GCA_029974875.1 Mobilitalea sp. | reverse complement strand
CTTGCACGTGATGAAGTCAAGCGTGATTTTGTCGCCTGGGTTCATGAACAAGCTTGTCATGGTGTTTCGTTGTCAAAGATCAATGAGGAACTGGGTTTAGCCTCATAAACATTTTTTGGATTTAAATTTGCTCATTTATAGATAATAATAAGAAATGACAATGCCCCTGGCTTCTTTCGGATTGCTCCACTTAAGGGTTATTCTCATTTTATTATCGTCCAATTTTTTCGTTTCGTAAATAAGCCCATGGGCCTGTACAGGTAGGACACTAGTTGCAGCTATAATTGTTATTATTAAAATGTAAATTAATATTTTCCTCATTTTCATTCTATCTCTCCCACCAGTGCAAGCAGCTTCTCCAGCATACCCATGAATTCACCCCTTGTAATGGCATCTTTAGGCCCTAATACGCTGGCACTTCTTCCCTCTGCAATACCATTTTCAACAGCAAATTTTACTTTTGCCATGAATACTGAGCTTACACTGTTCAAATCGCTGTATGCTGCTTCAAAGTTAACTCCCGGCTGGGCCGCCTCCCCTGTTTTCAGTTCATACAGTCTGGCAACCATTACAATGGCCTGCTCTCTTGTGCAGCTGCTTGAATTGTTTTTTAACTGGTTTGAGCTTAATAATCCGGCTTTGACCGCAACAGCCATATATTCGCTCCCGTACTCATAGTCATGCACATCCAGGGCTAATTTTACAGCCTCAGCCAAGGTAGCATTCTTATCCGGCTCAAAGCTTCTTCCGGAAATACTTTTCAGGTCATGCACCGAAGCAATATTTTCAATAGCATCCTGATATTCATTACCACGTACATCATCATAGTAATCTTTACCAACATCAGCCGCCGCTATATTACCCGGCTTACCTATTTCAAAGCTTATATGGCCTGCGTTATAGTCGGTATCAAAGGTATTTATAGTTTTAGCCTTATTCCATTTGGAGAGGCTTTCCTCATAGGTGTATGCAGAGGTTATTCCCTCTTTATACCAGTTGATGCCGTTATATGGGAAAATCACCTTTAATGGCTTGTTAAACACCTTTACAGGAGTAAAGGTGCTGCCCTCATATGCAGTTACGTCAATTTTTACAACATCAGTTTTAAAAGTCAAGTTTGGTGCTGCAATATTTGCCGATGCATCCGGAGCAGTTATAGAAATCTCATAGTTGAAATTTCCTGTAGAAACACCCGCCGGCTTATTTGCCAGCATTTCCGATCTTATGACCAGATAGGTGCCCGCTGTTACAATTATAAGGTTTTCCTTTAAGCCGTTTAAAGCATTGAACACCTTGCTTGATATTAAAAAGTTTATCCTGTTCGCTTTTGATGGCGGTGTACTGGCATCAAGCTTATAGTCCAGCACTTTATCCGTTCTTATGTGCTCTACAAATCGGTCTGCATTTACTCCTACAATCCTTATAGTCCAGGAATTTTTTATAACCGTCGCATCTTTTACTATATATTCACCCGATACAACATTCTCCACATCCTGGTCGGAATCATAATCATCATTGCTTCGCTCAGTCCGCACTGTAACACTCTGCGTAGGCTGGGATTTCAGCCCACTTGAAGGATTATATGCGTATAACCTTGCAAAATACCTGAAGTTGGACCTTAGTCCTTCTACTTTAAATTCAGAAACGCTGCCCACTCTATATTCCTTTACATCCTTGTAATCACTTCCTCCTGCAATTTCAAGGATATACTCCATATTCCCTTCCTTAATCCATTCAAAGGTAATGCTATTTTTAGTAACTGCACCTTGAGTATTTTTTACGCCAAAGCCACGAGGAGTGCTGGGCGGTATATCGGGAAGGGTTTTTAAAGGCAAGGAATCGCTCCACTCCGACTTGCTGGACAAGCTCCCACTGGTAGCTTCTGCCTGTATCCAGAAGTAGTGCAGTGTGTTTTGCTTCAAATCTTTGATTCTTAGATAGCTTAATCCCGAATCCATTATCTCCTTTGTAGAAGTAGTTATGGTATTGGCGGCGGAATCTATGTTGTCCTCCGTACCATATTTTATATAGTATTTATAGTTGGCTTTAAGATCCCATCCTAAATCAACATAAATATCACTAACCTGGTAATAGCTGAAGGTAGGCACTACAGGCTTTTCAACCTGGCTTCCCTCCTCAGGATTGGTGGTTATTATGATAGGGTCCGAAGGTCCTGAAATCAGATCAGCACTTTGCCTGGAGGCCCTCACCCAAATAATATATGTAGTATTTGAATCAAGTCCCGTAACAGGAATGTTGATATTATGCCTTTGATTATCAAGGTTTAAAGACCTATCTTCCATACTGTCGTTAGCAGTGATGGGAAAGCCTATTACTTTATTGGTGGGAATCTGATTCAGCTGGCTCATGGACATCCCGTCCTCATATCTCACACAGCCCACGTCAATAGTGACCCCTTTGTCTCCTGAGTCGTATTTCACCACGCGGTAGCTCTTTCTAAACAAAGCAGGCACCGCTTTGTTCTCATCCATCAGATTCAGGTTATCCTTTATCTGCTGTCTTGTATAATTGCTATCCACCATATTAGGGTCGGTAGTGCTCATCGGGTCTATGGTAACCCATTTTCCTCCTACAAAACGCTCATACCACTTGTTTTTTAACTGTATCGTCACCTGGTCGTTTTTTATAGACCCCTCCAGAACCTTTAAAGGAGGTCTTGCCGGAACAACAGGCTGATCTATCGGCCCTTCAGCAGGAGTCACAATAACCTTCAGAGCATGCATCGAAACTCTCTCTTCGGTTTTCAGCTGTCCGTCCTCATATACTATAAAGGTTTTCTTTGCAACAATTTTCAAATAGTATGTGGAATTGGGAGTCAGATTTCCTATTCTATACTTATAACCTATCTGATTAACCCCATCTTTAACAAAGTTTTCACTGGTTGGATTCAATGTGGTCCTCGTGCTTTCCGGCGGTTTATCTATAAGGCTTGAATCATCAAGAAGCCATATGTCATATGTCACATCGGAATCCACAGTTCCATCTGCTTTTTTGGGCAGCCTCCAGAGTATGGTAGCACTATCAGGCTGCAATTCTCCTTCAAATACTATTCCGTCCTGAAGCTGGTCATCATATGAAATTATCAGCTTCCCATCATTACCTTTAAATTCATTCACCAATTCGGGCATAGGCGGCTGCGAAGGTACATCCTGGTCCTTTACAGTTAGTGTATCC
>JARKQP010000648.1 GCA_029974875.1 Mobilitalea sp. | reverse complement strand
GCTTAAGTCGGCAAAAAACATTCTAATCATCGGAGACAACACGGGAGAAACTGTCTTTGACCGGGTATTGATTAAACGCCTTTCCGGTTATAAAATTACTTATGCGGTTAGAAGTGAGCCGATTATTAATGATGCGACTTTGCAGGACGCATATGATTCCGGCTTAAATGACTACGCAGATATTATTACTACGGGCTGCGGAGCCCCCGGCGCCATCCTGGACCAATGCGGCGAGGAATTTCTATCTGTTTTTAATAAAGCGGATATTGTTATCAGCAAAGGTCAGGGAAATTTCGAGGCGCTTTCCGATTGTAGAAGACCGGTGTTCTTCCTGCTGAAAGCGAAGTGCAATATGGTAGCCAGCAGGCTGAATGTCGGTTTGAATGAATATGTTTTTAAATGCCACAGAACGGAGTTGATATAATGGCCAGACCTACAAAATGGAGAAGGATTGAAAATATCCCTACCGTCCCCTACTTTGTCCCTTCGGAAAAAGATATGGATGAGATACCGGAGAATATATTGAAGCTTGAGGAACTGGAGGCCATCCGTCTGAAAGACCTGGAAGGGCTTGAGCAGAGCGAGTGCGCCGAAAAAATGGAGGTGTCCCGCCCCACGTTTCAGCGTATCCTTCTGTCGGCAAGAGAAAAAATAGCTGACAGTTTGGTAAACGGCAAGATCATCCATATAGAGGGCGGTAATTTTACCCAGAATATCTGCCCTGTAAGGTGCATGGATTGTGGAAAGGAATGGATGGAAAGCTACGAAAATATGGAATCCATCAAACATGGAGAGTATGAATGCCCCGCCTGTGGTTCGAAAAAGGTTATCTGCGGGCAGAATTGTAAGGGCAGGTTCTGCCGGGGGCACTGTCATAGGCGTGGCTGGAGAGAAGATTAAAGCTTTCCATTATAAGGAGATACGGTGAATAAGGGGGGCATCCTGTCAAAGTGATGCCCTCCTTCTTGAATATTGAGTATATGTAGCAATGTTCCATGAAGGATGCCAATAGCCGAGGTATGCGAAAATATCGGGGAATTGTTCAGAAGTAATACCTCTTGCCCTGATCAATTAGTTATCGAGCTGGAGCTGATTGTAAAAAATAATCCCCGCATCAAGGAGGTGTTAAGATGCTAAATCATGGAGAAATGGACTTTTTATATAAGGCCCTTCCTTTTTTCCCGAAGCTCGGTGAAGACGATCTGCGCATGATTGCAGCGACTGCTTTTCGCTCCGTTTGCTTATCAGGTGAAATCATATTCAGTAAAGAGAAAGAATGTAAAGGTCTTATCATCATTAAGCGCGGTCAGCTTAGAGGCGTCTAT
>JARKQP010000456.1 GCA_029974875.1 Mobilitalea sp. | reverse complement strand
TAAGACCATGTATTAGGAGGATGACGATGAAAGCAGTAATTGTTTATTATTCACTGGACGGGAATACGGAACTAATTGCCGATATGATATCAACAAGAATCGGGGCGGACACTATAAAATTGCAGCCGGAGAAGGAGATTGCCAGGGAAGGGTTTAAAAAGTTTTTCTGGGGCGGCAAAAGCGTAATTTTCAAAGAAAAGCCAACACTATTAAATAAGAATCTAAATATTGATGATTATGATACGGTAATCCTTGGCACTCCGATCTGGGCATCCACCTTTACTCCTGCGATCCTTTCTTTTGTTTCCCAAGTGTCCTTAAAAGGTAAAACCGTCCATCTTTATGCCTGCTCTTTGGGTGGAGATGCGGATAAATGCTTTACAAAGTTAAAGGAACTGTTAAAGGATAGTACCATCGGCAGTACAGCGAGCTTCAAAGAGCCTATCAAAGAGGACAAGCAAAAAGTGGAGCAGCAGGTGGAGCAGCTATGCAGCGCCATAAAGGGATAATCGGTAGTTTTGCGTTGATAGAATACGGATCATGATGGAAGAAGAATATATATGGAAGTAAACGAAATAATGGACATGCCGTATAATACTTATTGATTTATTATAAAACTGTGAATACAATCACAGTTTTATTTTTTTATTAGGTGTATTCTTAAGCCAAGTTAAGAATAATAAAACTTGAAGGAGGAACACATATGAGCTTTTTAAAAATATCAGAAAAGGTATTTTGGATTGGGAAAGTGGATGATAGAAAGGTTCCCTTCCATCGTTTAATATTGGAGAGAGGAACCACCTATAACAGCTATCTTATGCTGGCGGATAAGCCCACGGTAATCGATACAGTGGATTTGATGTACGGCAAGGAATATATGGACAATCTCACAAAGCTGATTGACCCGGAGGAGATTGAATATATCGTAATCAACCATGTAGAGCCGGATCATGCAGGAGCGCTGCCCGCCCTTGCCGCGAAGGCGAAGAAGGCAAAAATCGTCTCCACTGAGCTTGGAGCAGCGCTGCTGAAGGATATGTTTAAGCTCCATAACCGTGAGTTTATTGTCGTATCGGATGGGGATACCCTGGATATCGGAGGAGAGGTGTTACAATTTTTTGAAACACCATACCTTCATACAGAAGAAACAATGATCACTTACAGTACGGAGGAAGGAGTTTTATACCCCTGTGATTTATTCAGTACCCATATCGCTACCTATGAGCTGTTTAATGATCTGGCGGAGGAGTCTGAGTATTTAGAGGATTTTAAAGTATATTACGACCTGATTATGGCACCCCATAGACCCTATGTCAGGGATATGCTGGAGAAGATAAAGGATCTGGACATCAAAATGATAGCCCCTTCCCATGGTTATATCTTAAGAAAAGATCCGGGCAAATTTATCAAGATCTATGATGAGATGAGCTATCTGGCACCAACGGATAAAAAGGTGCTCATTGTCTATAGCACGATGACGGGAAATACCACCAAAATAGCCCAAAGGTTATCGGAAGGTTTAAAAACGGTAGGCGTCGGGTCTGAGATCCTTAACCTGAAAAATATTGGCCTGGAGGAGCTGAAGGCTAAGATATCAGATTGTGATGGTCTGTTAGTAGGCAGCTCTACAAAATATGGTGATATGGTTGGCACGGTAGAGGAGTTCTTAAAGTCGCTCCAGGGCAATGATTTTAAGGGCAAGCCGGCAGCAGCCTTCGGTTCCTATGGCTGGAGCGGAGAGGCTATCATGTATATAGAGGATTATTTAAAGGATGCAGGCTTTAAGGTAATTAACCAGAGATATATGATAGCGGGCCAGGGGATGGATGCGCCGATCCTGCCCCTTAGGATAAAATTTGTGAAGGAGGAAGGGCTGGAGAAAGCAGATACTGCCGGACGCGTATTTGGTGAGCAGGTCCTGATTAACTCATAAGCAGCAAGAAATAAAGACGGTAAAAATCAATAATGGCATATTGGTCTCAAAATGAAAGAAGTCCCATAAAAAGGACGGTTATGTTTAACTGTCCATATTATGGGGCTTCTTTTATGGTTATATGAGAATTCTTTTATGGTTATATAGGAATTCTTTTATAGTTATGTGGGGGTTCTTTTATATAGCAGTAAATCAGTTTGCTGGGTCTATCCTGCTTTCTTGCTTTATAATGGTTGTTTTTATCCGTTAAGCTTTAATTAAAAGCTGGCAGGAGTTTAATAAATAGACATTGCAGCCACAAAGGCCTGGCGGATAGCGTCATAAACCTTAGAGGCTTTTACGCAGTCTCCTATTTTATAAACACTTACACCCTTGGCTGCAGCTTCGAGAGCCTCAGCCTGTGCACTGTTGGCAGCCATACCAAGTGCATAGACGACAGTGTCTGCCTCCAGAAGGAGTTCCTGTCCCTTTTCATCCACGGCTTTGACGGAGTCCGGCGTGATCTCTGTACATTTAGTTTTGGTCAGTATGTTGATAAGCTCTTCCATTTCGTGGATCAGGCCGATCCGGTGCATAGGATAGGAATCCGGTGCAACCTTGTCACCCATTTCGATGAGGGTAACCTCCCGGCCTTCCCTTGCCAGATTCAGTGCAGTCTCACAGCCGACAAGACCGCCGCCGACCATAACTACCTTTTTACCGACCCTGCTGATATCCCGGTAAGCGTCCAGTGCCTGTATTGCTGTTTCAATCCCCTTGACCGCAGGTGTGACCGGAGAGGAGCCTACTGCCAGGATAACCGCATCTGCATTGTAGGCGGCAATATCCCCAGGAGTGAATTCCTTGTTGTAAACAACCTTGATATCCCTCTCCTTGACACGGCGGATTAGCAGATCCTTGAAAGCACGCAGGTCAGTTTTATAGTAATCATGGTCGGCAAAGAACAACAGGCCGCCCAATTGGTCTGTTTTCTCAATCAGGGTCACCTTATGGCCTCTGTCATGCGCCGTCACTGCAGCCTGCATACCGGCAACGCCACCGCCGATTACCAGGACATTGCGTGAGCCATCCGGCTGCTTGCGTAGGAAGTCCAGGTCATAGAAGAATTCCGTCGGGTTTACGGTACATCCGAAAATATTGGGCATTTCACTGATTTCCACGCCCTCCAGGGGACCGGGGAAGCATTTGAAGCATCTTAGGCAGGGATTAATATCGGATTCCCTGCCTTCCAGAGCCTTCTTTGGAAAGTCGGGATCTGCGGTCAGCTGTCTTCCCAGGGCAACAAAATCACATTTTTCTTCTGCAATTAATTCCTCAGCCAGCTCAGCGCTGTTAATGCCGCCGACCACCACCACCGGGACCTTTACAGCCTTTTTCAGCTCAGCTGACATATCTGCGTTCAAGCCATGCTTTTGGAAAAGAGAAGAGAACTCTCCGCTTAAAATAGGGTTACGGTAAACCCCGACGGACATATGGATCAAATCCACATAGGGCTCTGCCATCTTACAGAATTCGACGGTTTCCTCAATGCCCATTCCGTTCTCCATACATTCCTCACCGCTGACCCGGATCTCTATGATGAAGTCCTTGCCCATTTCCTCACGGACAGCCTTAATTAAGGCCAGGGGGAAGCGGGCTCTGTTCCCCAGGGAGCCGCCGTATCCGTCCGTTCTGTGGTTGGTCCTTGCTGATAGGAACTGGTGCAGCAGCCAGCCATGGCCCACATGGAGCATGACCCCGTCAACTCCGGCTTCCTCCATGAATTTAGAGGCAAGAATAAAGTTACCTGTCACCTCCTGCATCTTCTTTTCATCCATGGCGATGATTTCCATGCCGTCCGGACGGGTATAGCCCATGGGGCCAAGTCCGAATTCTACGCCGGGTATTTTTTCAACGGATTCGCCGCAGTGGGATAGCTCAATGAGACATTTCGCTCCAGCTTCATTAACCCGGGAAACCAGGCTTTTCATTTTTGCCATGGTAGGATCTTTGAAATTGCTATAGTCAATGGGGGGGAAAGGCTCACGGGAAGCACCCGTGAAATCCACAGGCGTCTCTCCGATGGTTACCTGGGCACAGCCGCCCTCCGCCCTTGCGCACATGGCATGGTCTAAGATGAAGTCAAGTCCTGGAATGTTAATAAAGGTTCCGCAGTAGATAGGAGAGGCTATAATACGGTTCTTATAGGTGTGTGTCCCTACCTGCAGGGGAGAGAATAGATTGGGAAATTTACTCATGGGGGTTCCTCCTTATAACTATTTAATAATGATGTATTGTTATAAATTTATCATAGCAAATTATATCAGGGGGGACAAACGATAAAGCCTCCCTGGGATGTTGGAAATGCAACAAATACACAATGAGGTGTTGCTTTTCCTTGAAAATTTGGTAAAATTAAATAAAAATAGTAGAATTTTTTGTTGGAATAGGATAATGAAAAGTGCTATAAGATAATGGGGGAAGCAAACAGGGAAATGACGAGGACAATAATGGAGACGACAGAAAACAATAAGGGGTGGCAGAAAACAATAAGGGACGGCGGAAAGAATAATGGTGGTGGAAAACAATAAGGGACGGTAGAAAACAATAAGGGGTGGCAGAAAATAATAGGGGATGGCGGAAAACAATAAGGGACGGCGGAAAATAATAGGGGATGGTGGAAAACAATAAGGGGTGCTAGAAAACAGTAGGGAATGGCAAAAATAATAGAGAAAATGAGGGGGAGCTATGAAGGAGACAGATATCAGGGTTGTTAAGACGATAGAGGGTATTCATGAAAGTTTTCTGCTATGTCTGGAGGAAGTAGGCTTCCAGAACATGACGGTGAAAAATATAACGGAGAAGGCACGGATCAACCGGTCAACCTTCTATGCTCATTTTACTGATAAGTACGATTTGCGTGATAAATATATTGACGGCATGCTAAAGGATTATGTGATGAATCTGGATACGAATTTTGTACAAAAGACGGAGATAACCATGGACTCCTATTTTGCCGAGCTAAAGCGCTGTCTTCAAGCATTTCTAAAGAAAAAGCGGGAATATCTGATCCTATGGAATGCAAATCTGCAGGACCGCAATTTCTTTGAGGAAATGATCAGCAGCGGGATTGAAAAGCTGGTACAGGAATTTAGGGACGCTCCGGATATACCAAATGAGAAGGAGCAGTTCTACAGCCTGTATGCGAATCTTTTTCTCGGGAATATGATAGTCAGTATAAGATGGTGGTTCGAAAAAGGACAGAACATAGAGATCGATACCTATACAAGGATGATGATAAAGCATATGTCCGAGGGGATATTCCATACCTTTAAGCATGATTAACTCCGGACAGAGGAAAAGCCATCCTAGCGGATGGCTTTTAGGGGGGAGAATTATGAAAATCTATGTAATTAATCTTATTAATATTGGGAGGTTCTTTCTTTTGCTTTTTTCTATAGTTTCATTATAATATGAGATTATGTTTTATCTATTAACGAAGTTTGAAAAAATTATGAAGATAGTGTATCTAATTTATGTACAAAAGGATGGAACAGGCACAACTCTATTTACAATAGTGAAGCAGCCGTTTGACGTATTTTTCGGGGGTCAAAAAACGTCAAATATTCTTGGATTATGGTATGAAAAAATACTAAAATACCGCAAAATATGCGCGAATAGGGTCTGGGTAAAAGGAAGCTCCTTGACACTTTTCGTCGGATAACGTATGATAATGATGAGTTTATGCGTTCTAACTGATAAAGGAGACAACACATGAGATTAGTTTCACTGTCGATGCTGAGACCTGATATGGTGCTGGCGAAGGCCATTTATTATAAAGATTGTCTGGTACTCCGGGAAGGACTTAGTGACCTGCCCCGATTTACGAAAAGCCTTCGTAATTTGGGAATTGAATATGTGTATGTTAGTGATCCAAAAAGTGATGGGATTGTCATTCCGGATGCGATATCTGAGGAAACCAGGGTAAATTGTAAGAGGATTCTCAGACAGACAATTGATGATTTTGAAACTAAGACAGTTGTTGATCTATCTGAGATGGACAATACCATTAATAATATTATAGATGAAATCTTAGCGAATCCCGATGTCCAGATTAGTTTAAATGATATTAGTGCCTCAGATGAATACACCTTCTCGCATTCTGTCAGCACGACGGTGTATTCTTTATTAATTGCCAAGGATTTGGGCTATAACCGCCAGATGCTGGAGAAGCTTGCGGCAGGAACCCTGCTCCATGATTTTGGAAAGGTTTTAATCGATAAGAAGATTTTGAACAAAAAAGAGCAGCTCACGCCGGAGGAGCTTGAACATGTGAAGCAGCATGCCACCCTGGGCTATGAGCTGCTTAAGAAATGCCCCAACCTGACAGAGCTGTCACGCATTATTGCCCTACAGCATCATGAGAGGATGGATGGGTCGGGCTATCCGGGAGGCCATATGGCCGGAGAGCTTCATGAGTTCGCACGCATCGTTGCAATTGCGGATGTTTATGATGCCTTGATATCAGACCGCTGCTACCGGAAGAAATGGAGCTGTAATAATGCGGTGAATTATCTGGTGGAGCATGCAGAAACGAAGTTTGATTTGAAGCTGGTGTCTATTTTAATCAAGCAGATTGCTATTTATCCAAATGGCTCCATGGTACGCTTATCAACAAATGCCATGGGTATTGTGAAGGAGCAGAATAAGAACTTTCCATTGCGGCCTATCATACGTGTAATCTCGGATGAGAATGGCAATGACATCGTGCCCTTTGAGCTTGATTTGATGAAGATGCTATCCATAACCATATTGGAATCAGAATTAGAGATGGAAATTTTAGATAAAATCTAAGGTGCCTACAGCTTCCTTGATTCATATTTTGTTATCATTTTTTTACTACTTCCAAGGGAGTGCCTGAAAGCTGCTTGTACAGTTTTCAGGCACTTCTCGATAAAAAGGGTTAATGTTTACAAAAAGCGGCCTATTTACAACAGGCCGCTTTTTGTAGGGGAATCATATCTTTATGAATGCGTCTCTATGAATACTTCTTACAAATTCTTTGCTTCTTACGAATTCTTTGCAACGCCTAACTTAATCCTGGCATTTGCCGGAAGGCTGACAACCTTCTGTAAGGGAACCCATACAAGGGTGGCAATAATGAAATCAATGGTACCGTGGACCATTGTCCCAAGACCCACCAGGCCTATGACCATAACAAGGAAGCTGTCGGCAGACTGCCCCTTGAAATAAAAAATGCTGGATACAATTACCTCACAGACGGCATGGATGGTTGTAATTAATAGTACAAAGGGAATTGCGGTTTTATAAGAGTTAAGGATATTGCCGTTTTTCTTTAAAATAAAGGCACCAATCACAGCGAATACGATATGGGTCAGGGCACGGAATACCACAACAAGCGGAAAACCGGCAAATAGAAAACCAAAGCTTGTAACTAGCGCCACAAATGCAGCCACAGCTGGGGAAATGAACATGGCGATGAGGATCGGAACATGGCTGGCTAAGGTAAAGGAGGCCGGCTCAATTATGATCTTAACCGGAGAAATTAATGGGATTAAGATGCCAACTGCACTGAGGAGGGCAGAAGTTGTCATGATTTTTACTTTGCTGGTAGTGTTATTCATAGCTTAACATATCCTTCCATTTTTAAATTTTAAACAGCTGTCTTGTCATCTGTAATTATACCTGACTATACATGTCATGTCAACAATTATTCTAATAAAATTTGAAGCTTTATTGGAGGACGACCGCATAATCATAAGTCCTCTTTAGCAACTACTCTAACAAAATTTGAAGCCTTATCCCACAAACTTAATAGCTCCCCCAATAAACCTGGTAAAATAAAAAGTTATTCTGATAAAATAAAGACTCATTCATGATAGAAGGCTTCAATAAAAAAAGAAGCTGCCGTATATTAGATAAGTAACTAACTACTTACGATATACAGCAGCTTCTGTAGAGAATGGAATTACTCCATTGATTTTTTATTCAAAGGGGAACCGGAAGGGCAGGTCAAATTTATCGCGGAGTGCTATAAACTCCTTTTGTACAGCTTCACCAATAGGAACACCCTTATCCCTTCGTTCCAGCCAAACCTCATATTCCTTTTCGCCGGCGGTATAGATCCGTTCTTCTCCGGGAGCCTTCCTGGAAGCCCTTAGGGCGCGCAGGATATCCCCGGTGGTTTTCTTAAAGCTATCTAGGCCCATGAAGGCCTCCGGGTCAATTGCAAGGAAGAAATGGCCGAGCTGGTAAGGAACCTTGTTACCGCTCCCATCCATTCCGGACAGCAGCTTTAAGTAATTGCCTGCCTGTAAGGCGGCAGATAGAATTTCTACAACTGTAGCATAGCCATAGCCCTTGTAACCGCCAAGCTCCTCGCCAATACCGCCAAGGGGAGCCAGGGCAGCGCTGCCCTGTGTCAAATCCACCAATATCTGCTTGCTGTCGGTGAGGGCGGTACCGTCTTCTCCGATTACCATGCCCTGTGGAGTATCTTTTCCGGTGCGGGCATAGAATTCAAGCTTGCCCCGCTGGGTTATGCTGGTAGCACAGTCAAGCACAAATGGAAATTCCTCATCCGTCGGAATGCCAAAGGTTAAAGGGTTGGTGCCTAGCATGTTCTCAACACCGAAGGTCGGGGCAATGGAGGGACGGGCATTGGTACCGGTGATTCCGATTAAGCCCTGTTGGGTAGCCATAGTCGCATAGTAGCCGGCGATTCCGTAATGGGTGGAATTACGGGCAGCAACCATTCCCATACCGTATTTTTGGGCTTTTTCGATTGCCATCCGCATGGATCTGTGGCCAACGATCATCCCCATACCATCATGTCCGTCGACAACTGCGGTCGTGGGGGTTTCACGGACGATCTCAAAATTCGTGACAGGCTTCTGGATGCCTTCCAGCAGACGGTCGATATAAATGGCTTTAAAGCGGTTACAGCCATGGCTTTCAATACCTCTCCGGTCGCTTTCTAACAGGACATCGGAACAGATAACTGCATCCTCGTGGGGAACACCCAGCTTTTCAAAGGCTGCAATCATGAAATCGCCAATTAGTTCCCAAGAAATATAGGGTCTTGTTTCCATAGAAAATTCCTCCTTATCACAAATCATCGGTCGCAAATACTGCATTTTACGCAATGCAGTACCCGGTACTCATCCTGCGGTTGCATAGGTCTGCCTACATTATAACTTACCTGTTCAGCTTTGTGCAATAGCGGAAGGGCTCATTTGTAAAATAATTCTATCTCTGCAAGGATATCCCAGTACGTGATAACTCACTGATAAAATTCTTATGCCGGTTTGGTAAGGATTATGCTTCACGATAGGTCGTCCCGCTGAAGGCGGTAAACAGTCCACTCGTCCATAGGCTTGGCTCCAAGCTGCTTATAGAATTGGATGGAAGGCTCGTTCCAGTTAAGGCAGGCCCATTCCAACCGTCCGCAGCCACGTTCCAGCGCCAGCTTTGAAAGGTGTGCCAGTAAGGCTTTCCCGAAGCCCTTTCCCCTCATTTCCGGCTTCACAAAAAGATCCTCCAGATAAATCCCCGGTCTTCCCAGGAAGGTGGAAAAATTGTGGAAGAACAGTGCGAAGCAGACGGGTTCCTGTTGATATTCTCCGATGAGTACCTCAGCCCTTTTCTGGCAGAAGATAAATTCGGTCAATAGCTCCTCCGTTGCCACTACCTCGTCTGACATACGTTCATAATCAGCGAGGGCTTTGATGAATTCTAAAATAAGGCCAACGTCTGCCGGCTCTGCAGTACGTATTTCAAAATCTTTAATGGGCATTTCTGGTATCATATGCATTGCTCCTATCTGGTTAGTTGTTTTATTAGCCTGATACAGGCTTAGTTTTGTTGTATTATAGCACTCGACTACCGGTATGTATAGAAGAAAATACCTTTTGCCAGAAAAGAAAAGCGGATTGCGTCGAAGAAAGACATATATTATACTTAGATAGTTGGAACGGCTGTAATTCACGGCAAGCTGTCCGATTATCATAGTGGGACAATAATAATACTTCTAGAATAATAAAACTTCCAGGATAACAAAGCTTCCAGGATAACAAAACTTCCAGGATAATAAAGTTTCTAGAATAGCAACACTTTTAGAATAACAACACTTTTAAAATAACAGCACTTTAGATAGATGGAGAATGGAGAACAGTGAGAATATATAAGAAGAATTTTAATGTTTTGCAGATTGCCGATTCAGGGCAATGCTTTCGCATGAACCGGATAAACTCGGAAAAGGGAAAGATAAGATATGGGATGATTGCCTATGGTAAATATCTGGAGCTGGAGCAGGTTGATGAGGACCAGGTAGAATTCTATTGTACTGAGGAGGAGTATCACGGGATATGGGAGGAGTATTTTGATTTGTCCTATGATTATGAAAATCTGGTGAGAACCCTAATAGAAGGTGAGGATCCCTTTTTAAAGGAAGCGGCTGCCTATGGTAAGGGAATTAGGATCTTAAAGCAGGAGCCCTTTGAAGCCATGATCAGCTTTATCATATCCCAGAATAAAAATATTCCTGCAATCCGCAGCGGAATTGAAGCCCTATGTGCCAGCTACGGCGAAAAGATAGGAAGCGGTCAGGAAAAGGGAAAGGAATATTACGCTTTTCCTACGCCGGAGGCTCTGTCAAAGGCTGACAAAGAGGAGCTGCGCAGGCTTAAGATGGGATACCGGGATGAGTACATAATCAGTGCCGCACAGGCAGTGGTAAAGGGCGAGATCGAGTTCGGACATCTGAAGGAAATTGGTTTTGAGGAAGCGGTACAGGCCTTAAAAAAGGTTCACGGTATCGGTGATAAGGTGGCAAACTGCATCTCCTTATATGGTTTACACCATATCGAAGGCTTTCCGGTGGACGTGTGGATCCGAAAGGTAATAGATGAAATTTATCATAATAAATTTGAAAAGGAATTATATTGCGGATATGCGGGAATTGTCCAGCAGTACATGTTTTATTATATGCGCCATCTCAAGGGCAGGGGCTAACAGGGCGGCAGAGTTTTTCCATTTGAATTTATTTTTAAAAGCTCGGAAATTTGAGCCTGAACTGGGCTTAAAATAATATAAAATGAAGTATAACAAGAAGGACATCCGGAAAAAATAATCGTAGGGCAATAACCTAAAAACCGATATATTTTGAAAGGTGGAAGCGAGTATGGAAAATGGGAATAAATCTTCAGAAAAAGAACGAAGGGTAGATCATTTAATTAACCTGGTTGAAAAACAGACACGGACCGAGAGACATTTGGAGGAGCATTCGGATATATCCTCCTCCCCGGAAAATATAGAGCACGCAAAAGATGTGAACCAAAGGCGCCAGCATGAGATCGATAATCTTAAGGATATTTTGGCAAATGGAGAAAAGGACAACACCATAGAGAATACACAGAAACGCCTGCGCAGTACGGGAGGCTATTTAAACAACAACGCAGCCCGCATGGATGACCAGGAATTAAAAAGCGCCCAGACAAAGCAGAAGAACAGGGCAGGGCAATTAGATCAGATGAAATAGATGCAGGTGAAATAAACACACATGTACTGGTCCAGCATCTAAAAAAATAATATCTTACTGTAAAAATCCATATTTACCTGTATTTTTTGAGCCATTATAACCCTGTCTTTGACAGCCGGAAGAACAAAAAAGTCTGGATAGCCGCATAAACAAGGCGATTCAGGCTTCTTTTATATCATGAAAAAGTGCGTACTTTTTTATCAAGGCTTTCAGCGATTTTTCTATTATGCAGCTGTCAAAAGACCCCGAGGTGAAATAGATGCATGTACTGGTCCGGCATTACCAGCTTAGGCAGTGTTATACAAAAGAATACAAACAGTGCCCACGAGCTGGCTCTAGCCAGAAATGCAATTCAACTTGCCAGTGAAGAGGGCCTAAACAGCGTCAATGCTTTGGAGAATATAGCAACAAAAAATGAGGCCGCATTTCAATCGATCTTTGATGTGATACATATTACCAATGATAATGCGGGACAAATCGGGAAAGCAATCGAAATGATCAGTTCCCTGGCAGGTTCCACCAAATTACTGTCCCTGAATGCAACCATTGAAGCAGCCCGGGCTGGTGAAGCCGGCAGGGGGTTCGCTGTGGTTGCAGAGGAGATAAACAAATTATCAGAGCAGACAGAGGCAGCAACGAAGATCATTGATAATATACTGAAAACTTTAAATAATAATATTATCAGTGCCAGTGATAAAAGCAGGGAGGTACAGGAAACAGTAAAGCTTCAGACCCTTGGCGTTACGGATACGAAAGAGAAGTATCTGGCTATCATGAAGACTTTGGATAATATCAATCAACAGATTAACAGCCTGAATGAAGTATCAAAGGATATGGAGCAGAGCAGAACTCATGTAATGGATATCGGATCGAGTGTTTCTGCAATATCAGAGGAAAATGCAGCCAGCACGCAGCAAACCGCAGCATCGATTCAGGAGATCCTGTCAGCAGTAGAACAGATCAATCTTATTGGGGAAGAGGTTGATGATATGATTGTTGCAATTACCTTACTTGTTGAACAATTCCATCTTGGTGATGAATTTTTATTACAAAAGCAGGAATAGGATATATTACAAAAAGCGGTTGGGCTTACAGCCAACCGTTTTTTGTATGGCAAGAGCTACTAATTTATCAGTGTTAAAAACTTACAAAATTCTTTTTCCAGAAAATGATTTGTGCTATAATGGGAAATAAGTGAGGACAAAGTGAACAAAAGCAGTTTGTACACGGAATAGCTTACTTAAAATACAATATGGAAAGGAATGGTTAGGTTATGGCACTGGTAACTACGAAGGAAATGTTTAAAAAAGCATATGCAGGCGGATATGCAATCGGGGCATTCAATGTGAACAACATGGAAATTGTTCAGGGGATTACGGAAGCTGCGAAGGAATTAAGCGCTCCTGTTATTTTACAGGTTTCTGCCGGGGCAAGGAAGTATGCAAAGCATGTATATCTTACGAAATTGGTGGAAGCTGCCTTGCTGGATACGGATCTTCCGATTGCCCTCCATCTGGATCATGGGGAAGATTTTGAGATATGCAAGTCCTGTATTGACGGCGGTTTTTCCTCGGTTATGATTGATGGCTCCAAGCATAGCTTTGAGGATAATATTGCATTGACAAAGCAGGTTGTGGAATACGCCCATGCCCACGGTTGTGTTGTAGAGGGCGAATTAGGAAAATTAGCCGGTATTGAGGACAATATTAATGTAAAAGCTGAAGATGCATCCTACACAAGACCGGAGGAAGTGGAAGAGTTCGTAAGCCGTACAGGTGTGGATTCCCTGGCGATTGCCATTGGAACCAGCCACGGGGCCTTCAAGTTCAAGCCTGGCCAGAAGCCGCAGCTGCGCTTCGACATTCTGGAGGAAGTGGCAAAAAGACTTCCTGATTTTCCGATTGTATTACATGGGGCATCCTCAGTATCCAGGGAATATGTGGAGCTGATCCAGAAATATGGCGGAAAGCTGGATGATGCCATCGGTATCCCGGAGGAAATGCTGAGACAGGCGGCAAAGCTGGCGGTATGCAAGATTAATATTGATTCCGACCTAAGACTTGCCTTCACGGCAGGAATCAGGGAGCACCAGTTCAATAACCCGAATCATTTTGACCCGAGGCAATACTTAACGCCGGCAAGAAGCTATGTAAAAGATGTTGTAAAACATAAAATTAACAATGTACTCGGATGTGCAGGAACTGCAGCTGAGTATTAATAGGACGGAAAAGGGTATGCCACAGAAGAATATCTTGTGGCATACCCTTTTTATTATCTTGGCATTCTTTAAAATAACACGCATTGGATCACTGAGTCATCCTCATGGATCGCTTCCAACAGCTCCTCAGGATAAAGGGGAGGGCTATAGATATACCCCTGGACCACATCGCATCTCTGTGACCGGAGTAGGCAGAGCTGCTTTTCCTGTTCAACCCCTTCTGCAACGACCCGGATATTAAGGCTGTGGGCCAGCTGGATGATGGACTCGGCAATACAGGAATCCTTTTGGTTGGTGCAGATATTGTCAATGAAGGATTTGTCGATCTTTAAGGTGTCAATGGGCATCTTCGTAAGATAATTCAGGGAAGAATAGCCGGTTCCAAAATCGTCCAAAGAGATTTTTACACCCAGCTGCTGCAGGCTATTAAGTAATTTGGTGGCGTCCATAAGGGAGGATACCAGGGTACTTTCCGTGATTTCCAGCTCCAGGTATTCCGGTGGAAGCTGCGTTTCCTCCAAGATCTCCGAAAGGGTGGATACGAACCCGGGGCGGTTGATCTGCACGGAGGAGATATTGACGGAGACAGGGCGGGGTGTTGCCCCTGAATCAATCATATTCTTATTAAAGGTACAGGCTTCCCGGAGGAGCCAGGAGCTTAATTCGATGATTAAACCGCTTTCCTCTGCGATTGGTATGAATTCACTTGGGGTGATATAACCAAGCCGCTCGTTGTAGATCCTCATAAGAGCCTCGTAACCAATGATATTATTGGATTCTATCTCCATTAAGGGCTGGTATTGGATGTAGATTTCATTATTTTCTATTGCATTTCTTAGCACTTCAATAATGAGGGTATTGCGGTTTAATTCCTCCTCCATCTTGCTGTCGAACAGAGTGAATTTGTTTTTGCCCGTATCCTTTGACTTATACATGGCGATATCCGCATTTTTGATCAGTACATTGGAGGTAAGGCCGTTTTCCGGATAGATGGAGATACCGATGCTCATGGATACATACACGATTTCTCCTTCCAGGTCTAAGGGGTTCTTAAAGCTGCAGGTGATCTGGGAGGCAAACGAAACCGCATCTTCCTTGGAGGAGATGTTTTCCCGAAACAGCAGGAATTCATCACCTCCGGCTCTTGCGAGCATGCCGTCGGAATGCAGCACCGAAGTCAGCAAACCGGCTGTCTTGACCAATAAGGCATCACCGTACTCGTGGCCGAGCGTGTCATTTACGGTCTTAAAATTATCCAGGTCCACGAAATATACGGCATGCAGGGCTTCCTGGGGAGAGGAGGAGAGTAAAACTGCATTTACATAATCAAGGAAGGCAAGCTTGTTGGGAAGGTTGGTCAGGGTATCATGGTATGCCAGGAATTCGATATGGTCATAGTTGGAGCGAAGCTGCTCTTCATTTAACAGCAGCTCCTCGTGCATCGATTCCAGATCCTCATAGTTGGTCTTAATAATGTGCAGCATCTTATTAAAGTTTTTCGAAAGCTCCCCAAGCTCATTGCTGCTTTTTATATTGGATTGCACCGTAAGGTTGCCGTCGGAGGCTGTCCTCATGACATCCCGTAGGGCAATGATTGGGGCGGAGTACTGCTTTGAAATCAGGTTTGCACACAGGGTAATTACAATAAGTAGGAAGAGGCATACCGTAGTAAAGAGGCTCAGCATAAAATTAGTGGGGGACTGGATGATTGCCGTATCCTGCTTTATTAACAGGACCCAATTAAGGTCGGAGAGGATGGAATAGCCATATACCTGCTCCGTATCTTCATAGGAATATTGGAAGGAGCCGCTTTTTTCGATAAGCCCGTTATTATAATCCGTCACAAGCCCGGCTAACCGGCCTGAGTTGATATTGGTT
>JARKQP010000452.1 GCA_029974875.1 Mobilitalea sp. | reverse complement strand
TTCACGGATCTGTTCAAAGGTTTCCAGGGTTCCTATCATTAAGTAATCCGCCTCATCCAGGTTAATCTGCCCGTCATTGACGGTAAAATAATGCCATATGCCATGGATTGTCTGATAGGAACGGTGCTCGATAATCTTATTCTGCTCCTGGAGCTCCCTTAAGGTATCCTCATTAACAAAATAATATTCTACCCCATTCTCTTCCGATTTACGGATAGGCCGTGTCGTGTACATTACTGCTGTCTTTAATCTCAAATCCCCACAGTCCATTAGCTTTTTATAGATTGTATCCTTTCCTGTTGAGCTTTTACCCATGACAATAAATATCTTACCCATGAAAGCTAGTTCCTTTCCCTATTACAACCTCAAGCTCATCCATCCCTGTACCGGTAAGGCCTGTGATTGTAATTCCCTCTTCTTTTACTTTTTCAATATAATGAACCAGCTCCCGGTCAATCCGCTCCCCCGGTACCAGCAACGGAACTCCCGGTGGAAACTGGCTAATAAATGCTGCTGAAATCCGCCCTATGCTCTCAGGGAGCTTTACCTCTTCCGTTTGACTTTCCATGGCTTCCCCCGGAAGAAGGATCATTTCAGGGCGTAACCCCGGATCATCCCCATATTTCCCACAGCCTATCCCTCCCATAGCTGATGAAGCCCTTCTCTTATCCTCAAGCATATGGTCAATGGAAAGCAGGGCTTTTGCAAAACGCGTCAGGCCTTCCCGGGTATCCGCAATGCTGGTCATCGCCAGTGCATATTCCGGAGCTGCCATCTCCAACTCAATATGATATTGTTCCCGGAGCAGGACCTGCAGCTCATGGCCGGTGAGCCCTGCGCCACGGACGGACACGGTTATTTTTGACCGGTCGATGTCATATATCCCATGTTTTTTGCTGAGGGTATTCTCTACTATTTCAAGAAATCTCAAGTCCCGCAGCGAAGCATAGAATTCCTGCAGCAATACACTATACTTTTCAAAAAGCTCTTTTCCCTGTTCCTCCAGTAAACTGATACACTGGTCAATGCCTGCCATTAATACATAGGAGGGGCTGCTGCTTTGGTAAACTGCTAAATATTTCTGCAGCCTGCCATTTAACTCCTCCCGGTTACTGTGCAGCACTGCGGACTGGGTCATTGCCGGCAATGTCTTATGCAGGCTCTGAATTACAATGTCCGCCCCTTGCATGACAGCGCTTTCCGGGAACGCGCTATGGAATCCAAAATGGGCTCCATGTGCCTCATCCACTAAAAGCAGGGCATTATAGCGATGAACGATCTCCGCGATGGCTCTGACATCGGATACAACACCTTCATAGGTAGGAGAGGTAATCACCACCAGCTTTATCTCCTGGCGCTTTATCTCCTGGTGCTTTATCAACAGATCCTCAATATTTTCAGGAAGAATTCCACCATTAACCGATATCTTCCCTAGCTTTTGTGGATAACAATAGACTGGCTTTAGTCCCCTGAGCATTGCCCCGTGATATACGGATTTGTGGGAATTTCTCGCAATTAATACGCTATCCCCAGGTCTTGTCGCCGCAGATATCCCAGCCAGTATTCCTGCCGTGCTTCCATTCACTAAAGGATAGGATTTTCCCGCACCGTATAATTTTGCCAACCGCTCTGACAGGCTTCTTAGAATATCCTCAGGCTGATGAAGGTTATCAAAGCCTTCTATCTCTGTAATATCAATCCTTATGGGATTACCCATCTTCATTAGTTCCGTATTTCTCTTGTGTCCCGGCATATGCATTGGATAATAGTCCCCATTTGTATATGAAATTAACTGCTCATATAATCCTGCCAATGTTAATCGTGCCTACCTTTTTTCAATTTATTTTGATAATTTTATACATTTCCATACAAAGTTACTATATACTAAGTTCCATGGAAAAACAAGTTTCAACCAAAAATTGGTTCTGCGAAATCGCTATGCGCTACCCTTTACATTACCCTTTTGAAGTTATCCGTTTGGAGGCCGCTCTGATTCCCGTATATTATGTTCTCTTTGTTTTATCATCATTTTTCAAATAATATTTGGTTCCTTTATTCATTCCCTGTGTGTCTAGAATATTTAATTCACATAATTTTTTCAAATATCTCCGAACCGTCGAAGCCGGCATGCCTGTTCGTCTGGAAACATCTATATTGGTGATAAATTCGGAGTTTTTAAACAGCGCAAAGGTTAGGGTATAAAACTGCTTTTCTTTATCGCTCATTTTATCGCTCATTTTATCGCTTAGCTCATTACTAATTTTAAACCCTTCATGCATTCTAATTGTTGCTATCAGGTAGGTTCTGTCACTATCTGTCTCAAATTCCGGCAACGGTGATCCATTCTCTTTTAGCTCCCGCAAAATTTTAGATAT
>JARKQP010000644.1 GCA_029974875.1 Mobilitalea sp. | reverse complement strand
TTCAAATCCCATTTCTGGCGCACTTAATAAGAATACTTTTGCTTTTAGCTTATACGGCTCCGGGGGGCCAAAATGGATCACTCCCGGGGTCGGCTCCTTATAGCAGTGCACTTCTGATCCAAGAATTCTATCCCTGAATTCCTGGGAAAACCAGGTTAAAAATCCCGGATCATTCTGATAGGAATGATCTCCTGTAAACTTTGCTTCCTCTGAATAAAAAGGAGACTCATAAAAATCTACTCTTCCGTGATCAACATTGTCTGATGAAGGTGGGGCATCATATTCATGCATTGGCATATACCAATCCGCCTTATCCGAATTTAACCATTGATGAATATTACTATGGGGATAGAAATTGTTTCCGAGTTCCTTTATGGAATCCTTCGGATTCTCCGGTTCCGCCCCATCAATAGAAGCCAATTTAATAGCACAATCCGTTATCAGTGTTGTACCTTTGTAGCCAGTATGATTATGGTCGGCAATCAGAAAAACCAGGGATGTTCTTTCTTCCCTTACTTTTGTTCCAATCGGTAAATCTTTTAGAATCATCTTTCCTGCTCCTTACTGCAATAATTTAATGCTCCGGAAATGTCTTTTTAAGCATTTTCCATTCCTGTATTTATGTTTTTAAATAAGATAAAGCCCACCGACATTTTTTGATTTTTCCACCATGCTTCCAGAATCCATGTTGACTACAGGCCTTATGCCAATCCAAGCACAGCTGCAGAATTTAACACTGCAGGGATTAACCGTATGGGCATAATAGCTGAACCCTTGCTCGTGCAGCTTTGGCGTCCTCAGCCAATACATATACAGCTGTCCCGTATTGAAATAAGCCGGCTGCCACTGCGAATTTGCTACCGCATCATCAGAAGGGGTAGCATATCTATATCTAAAATCATTGAAAATAGCAATTTTATTTCCTTCCATTAGGGGATCATGGATCCTAATTCCCGCTTCTGCCGTACTAGGTAGAAATACCTTGGCTTTTATAATTTCAATATCATCCTGCTGACAGTTGATACACGGAATGTCACTCTCATAAATTGCATTACGAAAACTTTCACTAAACCACGAAAGAAACCCTTCTTTGTTACTGTACGCATTATATCCATGGGAATCATATGAATTCGGCCTTACAGCAATATTTTCCTCGCTCGGTTCGGCATCATAGGTATGTAGGGGGTGATACCAGTCCTTATCCTCTGCATTAAGCCATTGATGAAGATTGCTGAATGCATAATGATTGTAGCCTGATAATTGAATATGTGTACTTGGGTTGTTAATTTCCGGTGCGTCAAGGCATGCCTGCCCTATGATATGATCCGTTATAAGTGTAGTCCCTTTATATCCGGCATGTTCATGCTCTCCCACCAGAAATACCACCCCGCTGTTCTTTTCACGGACTTTTGTCCCAATCGGTAAATCTCTAAGTGTCATCATCTTATCTCCTTACAAATTAATGCTTTATATTGCTTTATGATGTGCGGCAACCTGTTCAGCCGGATCCACATAAATATCACACCCCATTTCGCAGTAATCTCTCTGCCCTTCATACCCGGAAGAAATGTAACCATCCCAGTTATTCTCAACTAATAATTTAATCACATTCCTATAGTTGATCGATGATTCAAAATTCATCCCGTTTCGAATTATTTTATCGATTTCAAGGTCAATTTTGCACGGTCTGTGAAATTGAATGGCACATAATATGTCCTAAATGCATGCATTTCTTCGATTTCGTGCGCCACATCCTCGCTTAGGCCGCCTTCCTTGTTCACCCTTATAGTCATAGGCTTTGCAAAATTCCAATAATGGTCTTGAACCGTAGCCGCCTGCTCAAATGAAAAAACAGTTCCATCCACATCAAAGCTGATATCAGCTTTGGTATACTTTACGCCGTCCACAGTCACCTCCACGTTTTCGACCAGACAAAGCGGCAGGCCTCTGTAGTATCTGGCGGTTGCGTAGATTTCAAAGCCTATGCATTTTCCTTCGCTATCGTAAACGTTTTTAAAACCTTTTGACGACAATGTTTGTGCATGATCCCCCACGCTCTTGTATACAGGCGCCGGCATATTCGGGTATTCCCCTAAGTATTTATCCAACATTTTATTATACCTTACAAATGGTTCCATAGGATCTTCTACATCGGGACCCTCGTATTCGGCCGAAATATAGCCTTTATAGCCGCCTTTTACCAATGTTTCCAATATAATCGGATAGTCAATACTCGTTTCTTCATTGTTTTCATCCATTTCCCAGAACTTTCCGTGAATATGGTGAATATATGGCATATGTTCCAACAATACGCTTGGATCTTGCTTTTCATTACGCTTGCACATTGCGATAAGCTCCCGTTCCCTCGGATTGGTATGCTCCTCGTTCATCTTATCGCAAAATTCCCAATATTCAGGATTGGACAGCTTTGTATATTCGCTTCTCATAAGCTCAATGAAGTCCGGATCCACTCCATCCTTCCTGGCATCCCTGATAAAATAGGTGCCTTCGCCAAAACGGGAAACAAAGATGCTCATATCTGGAACTATGCCAAGATAAGGCGAGTTTTCACGATGGATAATATCCAACACTTTTTGAATGGACGGCAGCAAAAACGACGACGAACCATTGTGTATCTCCACCCCGAGCTTTATGCCATATTCTTCAAGAATAGGAACAGCTTCTTTAAAAAGCTCCGGCTGGAAGGTTCCCCCGATCCGTATGACAGGGCAGTCAATGGCATGCGCAAATTGAATATGTTTTTTCAGTACATTCACGCTTTCGCATAACGTGAGTTCCCTGCCTTTGAACATGGTCTTGTCCACAAAAAAGTCATGGGCTATCGTCTTGGTTCCATATTTCCACATAAGCTCCTTCCACCATGCCACCACTTCGGGATTGATCGCGGGGCATTCGGGAAATATCAACTGTCCCAGGAACTCTATGCCCTGAATTTTCTGATATGCCGCAGTGGCTACCGCGTCTTCCCAGGTAAACACGCCTTTTCTTACCTGTTCCCTCAATCCATACAGCGTAATACCTCTTTTAATATAGTTCTCCATGTCTTACCACCTTTCATTTTCTATAATCAATATTATTTCGTTTAATAGCCGCCTTCTTTTTGACTGACGGGCGCTGGATACGGCACGATTGCCTGCCCCAACGCCCGATTCATGGGCTAGGATTTGTCCACCGCCCCTGTCAATCAAATTTTACCGTGCCCCGTGTTAAAACGGTTAACTCTTTACTGCGGCGGTTGGACACCCGCCGCAGTAATATCTCCACGTTTTAAATTACTCTCCAGTGTAATAGATATTCGCCAAATTAACTACTGCCATTCCGCGAAGGCCAATCCCTTCAATTCCCGGCTTTGCGAGGCAGAGATAATTACTTGAAAACAGGCCCACAGAAACATAGTTCTCCCTGAAATGCTTTTGAAGATCAGCGTAAGCCGCTTTACGTTCGTTTATATCGATGGCAGAATAACAGCGGTCAGCGATTTTTGAAAACTCCTCATTCTTGTATCCGGTTCCTCCCCTGACATCACTGTAGGAATAGTTAATACCATCGATACAGCGGACAGGCTCCGTATAATAGCCAAATTGTTGCAACGAATAGCAAAGATCAAAGTCACCCTCGGACAATGCGGCAAAATGGACAGGAATTTCTGCAAGCTCTATATTAACGTTGATTCCGCCTTGGCGCAGCTGCTCCTGGATCATGCTTATGGTTGCAGTAACAGCATAGACGCGGAATTTTAGCGTAATTCCATCCGAATACCCGGCTTCGGTCAGGAGCTTCTTCGCTTTTTCATAGTCGGGCTGGTAAATCTGCGGTTTCACTCCGTCCCACATGGGTGATGCCGTTGAAATTATGGTCTCCTGGATCTCACCAAAGCCGCTCATACCCACCTGGCGAAGTGCTTCCTTATCAAGACACCAGTAAACCGCTTCACGGACACGTACGTCCTCTAAGGGCCCGCCCATACCGCTGTTTAAGAAGAGGGTAGCCGTACGGTTATCTTCGAGACGGACAGCCTTTATGCTTTTGTCCAGCTCGTAAACCCCATAGTTTGCCAAATCAAGGCCTACCGCTATATCAACATCGCCGCTTTGCACAGCCATTCCACGGGCAGTCGCATCGCTAATAAACACGAATTTAATCTCCTTATAATATGGAAGGGCCTCTTTATTCCAGTAATTATCGTTACGCGTAATCGTGATATGGTCTCCCGGAACCCACTCCTTGAATGAATATTTTCCTGTTCCCGCACTTTCAAGGTACTGCTGTGTTGTTCCCGCACCGCCTGCCTGCTCAAGAACTGACTTGTTAACAATGAAGTACATTTCAAAGGCAAGCCTTTCCTGCGCCTGGGCCCAAGGCTGGACCGTTGCAAAGACGATGTTGTAATCATCCTCAATTTTAAAATTCGCTACGTCATATATCCCATATTCACCCTTCATAGCTCCGCTTGCCCCTTGCTGGAAGGTATAGAGGACATCCTCCGTCGTCAGCTCATCGCCGTTTTGGAATTTTACTCCCTGGCGAAGGGTAAGGCGGAAATGGGTGTCATCGATCTGCTCGGATTTCTCAACAAGCGAACCGGGATTGGGTTCAAGGGTCAAATAATCGGATGTGAAAAGCGTTTCATACATCAGAGCTTCCATAATCGCGCTCTGCTCCGTATTTGGCGCTGCTATGGCAGGGATAAGGCTGGCTGGCTCCGATGGAACTGCTACCACGATGCCTTCGTCACTGAGGGTTCCGGCCGGGGGTGCAACTGTGTCAGTGGACTGGTCATCCCCACCAGTCTCCTTACTAGTATCTTCTGTGCCCGGTGATCCGGCATCATCACCATTGTCTGCCGGCGTTTTGGCACAGCCTGCCAGAGAAACGATTATCATAATCGTTGCCAGAATCAGGCTAATGCTTTTTTTCATACTGCTCTTTTTCATTTTTCATATTCCTCCTTATTTTTTATATAAATACGCTTCTAACGTATTTTTTACAGTAACGATCATTTGACCTTTAGGTCACGGGTATCGGATGTGAAATGCTCTGCATTTCACATTAATTCCTCTGCCCTGAAGCATTTTACAAAATGCCCCTTGATCGAGGATTCTGCCAATGGCGGCTCGCTTTCCCTGCACAGCTGCGTGGCATGGGGACATCTTTTTGCAAACCGGCAGCACTTTTCCGGGTTTACCGGGCTCGTTATCTCACCCTTCAGCAATATCCTCTCTTTCCGGTCCCTCAGGCTGGGAACCGGTATCGCAGATAACAATGCTTTCGAGTACGGGTGGAGGGTATTCTTAAAGAGCTCCCCTGTTTCACAGAACTCCACTACCTGTCCTAAGTACATCACGCATATTTCATCCGAAATGTGCTTCACAACCGACATATCATGGGTTATAAATATGTAGGTCAGCCCTTTATCACGCTGTAAGTCCATAAGCAGGTTCAGGACCTGTGCCTGTATCGATACGTCAAGGGCAGAGACCGGCTCATCACACACGATAAAATCCGGGTTGAGGGACAGAGCCCTCGCTATGCCAATCCGCTGCCGACGCCCGCCGTCAAGCTCATGGGGATAGACATTCGCCAGACGCTTTGCCAGCCCGACGGTATCCATCAATTGAAGCACCATTTCGTCCAATTCTTTTTTTGATTTTGTGAGCCGGTAGGTTTTGATTGGCTCAGCGATCAATGCTGAGACGCTCATCCTCGGGTCAAGGGAGGAATAGGGATCCTGGAATATCATCTGCATCCGCATCCGCATCGGCTTGAAGCTTTTTAATGATGTTTTTGTAATCTCCTGACCATCGAAATAAACCTCACCGGAGGTAGCCTCCTCCATACGGATCAGTGTTTTGCCCAGCGTCGATTTCCCACACCCGGATTCGCCCACAACACCCAGGGTCTTTCCCTGCCCAACACTTATCGTAACGTCATCTACGGCATGGAGTATTCCGCCGGGGGTATTGTAATACTTTTTTAAATTCTTCACCTCTAGCAATGCCACCTACTCCACCTCCTTAGCTTTCTTCGCAAGTATACACCGCACCAAATGCCCCGGCTCGACCTCAACCAGCTCAGGATTCTGCTTCATGCAGTCGTCGCATTTATCACCGCACCTGGCAAAAAAGCTGCAATATGGCGGCAAATCCATCGGGTTAGGCATCAGCCCCGGAATGGGCTTCAGCCTGTCCGTCTCTTCCTCCAGGTTGGGCAATGAATCAAAGAGTCCCTTGGTATAGGGATGCTGCGGGTTTTCAAAAATATGGGGCAGGGTTCCGCTCTCCACAATCTCTCCGGCGTAAACCACCATACATTTTGTACATATTTCTGCAACTACCCCAAAGTCATGGGTTATGAAAATCATCGCTGTCCCGAGCTTCTCCTGCAGATCCTTCATCATTTTGAGAACCTGCGCCTGAATCGTTACGTCAAGGGCAGTCGTCGGTTCATCGGCTATAATTAAATCAGGGCGACAGGCAAGTGCAATCGCAATTACGACGCGCTGTTTCATCCCTCCCGAAAACTGGTGCGGGTACTCCTTATAACGCTCTGCCGGTATTCCGACCAGCTCAAGCATATCACAGGCCCGTTTCTGCGCTTCAGCAGTGGACACCTTCTCGTGAATTTTAATTACTTCGGCAATTTGGTCACCAACATAATGCACGGGATTTAACGCGGTCATAGGATCCTGGAACATCATCGTGATCTTCTTCCCCCGTATGGTCCGGTACACCTTCTCTATATGCGCCTCCGACCTTTTTCGTCTTATCCTCCCTACAAAGTCAAGAAGGTTCTTAGGCTCCGGAGGGCTGTCAATAAACTCCTGTCCATTCAGCTTGATGCTGCCTGAAATTATATGTGCGGGAGGCTTAGGCAAAAGCCCCATTATGGATAAGCCAATGGTCGTTTTCCCCGCACCGGTCTCTCCCACAACGCCCAGGATATCTCCCGGCGCGATGTCAAAGGACACATTATTTACCGCCTCGGTAACTGCCTCATCGGTTTCATAATGTACGACCAAATCGCGAACCTCCAATAAACTTTCTTTTGTCTTCATTAATTTAAGTCCCCCTTATTTAAGCCTGGGATCAAGCGCATCCCGAAGTCCATTGCCGAACAGGTTGAATGCCAGGACAGTTATGGCGATTACAAGTCCCGGAAAAAGAACCGCGTGTGGCGCAGCGGCAATATATGTCTTGCCCTCGGACAGCACCGCTCCCCATTCCGGTGTCGGCGAGACGAGGCCGATACCGATATAGCTTAGTGCGGATACCGTAAGTATGCTCTCTGAAACTGAGTTCGCCGCATTGATTACAATGATCCCTACAGCATTCGGAACCAGGTGCTTTAGCATAATCATAAAATCGGAAACACCGATCGCTTTTGACGATGCCACATACTCGTTACTTTTTACCATGAATATGGCCGCCCTGCAGGATTTCGTCATACCCTGGACTGAGCCGGCGGCAACGGCAATAATCAGCTGAATTACCCCATTTCCTAAAATTGCAACCAGCGCAATGCAGATCAGCGTTGACGGTATCGCCTGAATGATATCAACAAAGCGCATGATGACATTATCCGTCGTTCCGCCAAAATATGCTGCCAGCACGCCGAGTATCCCTCCTACCAAAAGGCCTACGATAACACACATGATTCCGATGGGCAGTGAATATCTCGCACCGTAGATACATCTGCTGAATATATCACGGCCGGTACCGTCCGTGCCGAATATATGCTGGGCGCTGGGCGGCTGAAGAATCGCAGTATAATCCTGCACTTGGTATCCGTAGGGGGCGATGAGGGGCGCAAATAATCCTATCAGCAACAGGATTGCGATGATCCCTAAGCCGACCACCGCCGCTTTATCCCTTATAAGCCTTTTCCAAGCCTCTTTTCCCGGTGAGGAAACACCTGCTGTGTTATACTTTTTCTTTTTATAAAGCCGTTCCATCGCCGGCGTTGTTAGCTTAGCCACTTATCATGACCTCCTTCTTGGCCCTTTTCCTCTTTTTTGCAGTAATAAATGTCGTCTTAAGGCGAGGATCAACCACGGTATAGCATATATCAACTGCGATATTGATAACCGCATAGATAAATGCCAGCATGACAATGCCCCCCTGGACCGCCGGATAGTTACGTTGCGAAACGGCATCCGTAACGTATTTTCCTACCCCCGGAACAGCGAATACTGTTTCGACAATCAGTGATCCGCCAAGGAGCATTCCCAGCCCGTTTCCTATACCCGCAATTACCGGAACTAAGGTGTTACGAAAAGCATGGCTCACGATCACAACAGATTCCTTCTGCCCCTTTGCTCTGGCGGTCCTGACATAATCCTGCCGGATCATTTCAAGCATATTCGTCCTCGTTCCCCGTACAGCAGCTGAAACTGCAGTTAAGCTCACTGCGATGATTGGCATTATGAAGCTTACCCAGGTGCCGTTGTACATGGCCGGAAGCCAGCCCAGCCTGACCGAGAAAAACATAATCATCATGAGCGCGAGCCAAAAGCTCGGCAGGCTGGCACCCACAATCGTGAATAATACGATCAGGCTATCTACCCAGGAATACTGCTTGACCGCTGCTATAATCCCGAGTGGAAGGGCAATAAGCAGGCTGAGGCTAAGTCCAATTACACCAATTGCCACGGTTTTAGGGAAACGTTGCAACAATTCTGCCATAACCGGCTGCTTGGATTTATATGATGTTCCGAGATCACCCCGGCTTATAATCCCCCAGACATAGTCGCCGAACTGCTTGATGACCGGGTCATTCAAGCCCAGCTCTTCCCGCAAGGCCTCGCGCTGTTCCTCCGTAGCGGATGAGGGAAGCAGCTCCTCTACCGGGTCTCCGGGCATCACGAGTTTCATCAGAAACACTAATACAAGAACGCCGAACATGACCGGAATCAGATAAAGAAGTCTCTTTATTACATATCTTAGCAATCCAAATACCTCCATTCATTAATTTCTTTTGTCCCATTGATAATTTTGACCAATAAAATCCTCAAAAAGCTTCTTCTTCCCCCTTTTCTTTGTGCTAATTGTATGATACCAAAGATATTTTTCACTGTCATTTGACCATTTTTGATAACGCTAGTCCGTTTTTGCTAAAAGTACAAAAGTACAAAAACAAAAAAATGCATCTATACAAAACTCCTTAAAATGTAAGTTATCAAACAAACATCTAATGGCATTTCGTATAAATGCATTCCCGTTCTATTATTAATTTATAATCCTAAAAGATATTTTTATTAAAAGCTATCCAAGCAGCCTATCCGTTAAAAGTATTCATAGATACACTCCTGGAAAGCACACGGTAACCGGAGGGTGAAATCCCATCCAGCTTTTTAAACAGGCGGCTCAACACCTGGGCACTGGAATATCCCACACGTAGGGCAATATCCTCCACCGTTTCCTCTGTCTTCGCTAGCAGAAGCTTTGCTTCATTTAACCTCAGGGTCTGGATATAGGAAGACAGGTTAACACCCATCTCCTCCCGGAAGCTCCGGGACAGGTGTGACTGGCTGATATGAAAAGCCTCGCAGATGGTTGTCGCCCCAAAGGATGGATCCCTGAAATTCTGGTCTATATATTCCTGTATCCGCTTCATTTTCTTGTCATAATCCGTAAATTCATTTTTATTCTGGAGATAGTTCTCCAAAATCAGGAAGAGCTCATGGAATTGATGCTCCAGCTCCGTCCGCGTAATACAGGTCTGCACACGCTCCTGGATCAGCGCAAAGCGCCTGTCCTTGTCTGCTACTTCTGAAATATCCGTCAGCGTCAGCGCCATGGAAAGGTTGACCCAGTAGAGCATATTCCCCCTCCATCCGGCAAACAGCTCCAGATCATCCAGCAAATTCGAGGTGATGAAGCGGTGTATGACCATTTCCGCATGGGCAAAGTTGTGGTTTAGCATAGCAGTAATCATGGGTCTTTCAAAATTCGGCAGCCTATAGTCCGGGTTCGATTCCCGTACGACGTCCCTTAACCGTAAGTATTCTTTCTCATGGATAATCCGCGACTTCCCCTCTACAAACCTGGCATAGTCAGCAAAGTTCAGCGCAACCGTACAGGCCTTCCTAACACAATCCCCGGGGGCAAACAAGGGACTGACGGAAGCACACAGGGGTACGCCCGCTCTCTCCTCCAGCGCCTCCACCATTTCTTCACATGCCTGCTCAAGCCTTTTCCCCTTTTCCTCCGTATGCACAAAGTCAGGCGAAACGATCAGCAGGGCAAGGCAGCTGACCAAGGGAGCCTGGTAACAGTGGGTCTGCTCTGGAAAGATGGATTTTGTCCGCTCCAGGACTCCGCCCCATAATTGGTTGGAAAGCAACTTGACCGTAGCGCTGTCAAGCATAGAGCTGCCACCTCCGTAAATGCAAATCCAGAAAAAGGATTCCTCCATCCTGCCAGTCTGGAGCCACCTGTTTCCGTTTTCATCACGCAACAGCGGCTCCGGCTCAAAAAGTGAAATTGCGCCAAAGCAAGGATTGGTTATATGCTGATAGGGATTGATTCCGGACATTCTTTTGCACCTCCGAGCTCATTATCCCATATCCTCTCTGAGACTGTCAAGACAGAAACATCCCTACTGTTATTGCCTATCAAGAAAAGCAGGACAAATTCATATATGACAAATTCGTCCTGCTTCAAATATTGTTAATTTATACTATATAGGTGTTAGTAGTATAAATTATGAAAAGTTGTACTTTACTTCTCATAAAAGGCCTGCACTCGCGCCGTATATCCCGATTACAGGAAGAGGTATTTACTTCCTGTAATATAAATTAACCTCCCCATACATTCCCGTCCCCTCTGATACCTCATGGTTCAGGACAACGAAGGGTTCCGGATAATTATTCTGGTCCTTATCCAAGGTTGTCGTAACGATTGCCTTAATGTTATTCCCGCCCTTAACCAGATACTCCCCGACCTCAAGGACATAGGGCGGATACTGTGCCGTGCCCACATGCCGGTCGTTAATCCAAAGCTCCAGCACCTCAGCCACATGGGTAAATTCCAGGTACATAGCTTCCCTTACCTCATCAAGCTCCAGCTTCTTCTCATAACAGATATGTCCTGAAAAATTAGGATGGATATGGGAGACCGGCTCCAGCCTTTCCATATGGCTGCCTACACCAAAGTCCGGATACCCCTTCCCAGTCGCCAGGGAATAGCTCCAGTCCTCGCTAAGGCTCTGCCTTTGGCTGCACCGGCCCAGCTTATCTGTCATTGCTTCATATACCGGGAGGTCTTCCTCTCCAGCATCAAAGAGGACACAGGAGCCATAGGGTGCCAGCTCCAGCGATACCAGCTTTCCAGCTTCCCTGTCCGCTGCCTCCATACGGTAAAATTCATTATTCATCCCATCGTAATAGATTACCCCATGCCGGAAGGGTACCAGGATCTCCCCCCGGAAGGTCTGGAAGGCAGATTCATTATTCAGCATAATTAAATCCATGCTCTTCCTATAATGGTAGACTGCCAGCTCAGGGAATTCTTCGGTCAGCCCTATCCTGGTCTTTCCTTCCTTCTTCAACTCCTTACCCAGTTCCTTCAGGTGAACTACCCTACAGCCCTCCAATGCTTTAAGCAGCTCCTGGCCAGGTATATTCTTTCCGATTACGGATTCCGGTAATGCCTCAATAAAGACTACATTGATACCCGGATTCCCTGTAATAAACTCATATACCCCATAGGGCAGCCTTTGGACATAGGGTATCACCAGGGTAAAGAACTGCTGCCCGTTCAGGAAGAAGCTGTCTTTATCCACGGATCCGCCATATTCCGCCGGGTTTGTCAACATATCCGCTGATACGATGTCGAATTCAACCTGGTTTTGCAACAATTCCTTCGCCGGCTTTTGGATCAGCATGCAGTTACCACCCCATTCCGCATCAGCATGGTAGAGAACCGCCACCTCTGCCACATGGGCTCCTCCGCTCAGAAGCTCACACATCCGGTTTGCATATTTCATCAGGTTAGCAAAGTAGCCAAACTGCGGATTATTCCCTCCCGCATAGAAGTGGGGAGGACAGTCTGCGTCAGGATATTCTGCCATGGAAAAGGCGTGGGGTACCAGCTTGTTAATTCCCCTTACCAGCATGTGGTCAAGGATATATTTCATGTCACGGACCCCTGTCTTCCAGCCGGCGGCACCAAAAAGCTCACACATGGTACGTCCGTTTTTACCTGGATCCAGATGTCCGCTGGAAGCGCCCAGCTTGCCCAGGGCATAATGCAGAAATTCCCCGTCCCGTTCAAAAACTCCGGTCCGCAGATATCCTGCACCGCCGATGGTTACCTGGTCTCCAATCACGTCGATTCCTGCCATATGCTGGCCTTTCATTGCCCTGAAATAATGGGCTGTCCCATTTCCCAGCCTTCCATGGAGGTTATCATCCTCTACCACATGCCCGATATATTCTCCCCCGTGATCCGCACACCATGCTCCAAGCTGGCGGCTGAAATTCTCAGAATACAGTGCACTGACCGCATCCATAAAAGTATAGCGGGCTTGTGGGCATTCCTCCATCTGCAGGCTCTCCCTCCAAAGCAGGGGAAGCTTTAAGTACCAGGCTCCGCCGTAGGCCTGGACCAGCTTCTCCTTCAGCTGCCGGCTCCAGGGCAGGGGCATCTTGCTGTTTCCGATCTGGACATCGGATTTGAAGCCCCCGATATTGCCAATCTCAGGCTCGTCGGAGAAGAAGCCGGCAATTGTCTTGCCAAATTCCTCTTTAAAATGCTCATAATGGGGCTCGTATACCGCCTCGATCAGGGTGCTTACGGACTCCTCATCCATCATATTAATGTAATCCGGTTTTCCACCATCGGTGGCTGTCTCATAGACCACATACACCTGATAATTGTCCTGAGGGAAGGTATAGTTGACAACACCTCCCTCTACCCTGTCCGTAAGGTCGATTACGCCGCATTCGTCCAGCTTACTCCCTTCCCTTAAGGGATATGCTACAACTGCCATGAGCTTATTTTTCTTCTGCTCTTCAAAGTCCCTCGGCTTATCCAGCTCCAGAAAACTGACCAGGGGCTTCATCATACGGGAAACCGGGATTGTAACCTCTCCCCTTGCTCCCCATACATTTGCAACATTATAATTCAGATATTTTTTCTTTCTCTCAGGATATTTCTCTTTGACCAGTCCATTGGCATAGCCGGTTGGAAAATGGGCATCATCCAGAATCCATACCTTCATATTACGCTTTTTCGCTTCCCCGATGATCATACCAAGGTCAGACCACCACTGCTCTCCCATAAAATCAGGATGCGGCCTGGACTCCAAACAGATTGCCTTAATTCCGCATTCGTCAATCTTCCCAAGCTCTGTGCGTATCCTCTCCTGTGATTCCCCCTTCATCCATAGAAAGGGAAGAATATGGTTGTCTATCTGACCACTTTTGATCTTGTAAAATTCAGAATTCATTTTCCATACCTCTCCATACCTGATGTGTATTTCATGTGATGGGACAGGTTTCCCGTAGCATCACATATTTTTCTTATAATAGTTAAGATCCGCCTGCAGGCACTGGATTCTTTCGCCTTCGTAGCTGTGCTCCCGCTCTACGATATATCCGCGGCAGCCGTATCCGTCAGCGATTGTCCTAAGCTCCTTCCAGTCCACCAGCCCTTTTCCGGCAGCACAATTCATCTCTACATTCCTGCGGTGCCTTTCCATCTCTTCTTCACTGAGGGACGGGAAGCCGTTTTCATCGTATTTCATGTCATTCGGGTCGATGGAAGGCTGCACCCCGATCACACTGTCGCTTTCCTTTACATGGATCAGCTTCACCCGATCCTTATATTGGTGCAGGAAGATAACCGGGTCATGTCCTGCAGCAGCGCACCAGCCTGCGTCCAGCTCCATAAACACATGGTCCGGATCCGTCTTCTCCAGAATCACATCGATGATCCTCTGATCCCCGAAGGCACGGAATTCCTGGGTATGGTTATGGTAGCCAAGCAGGATGCCATTCTTATGGCACTGCTTTCCCATTTCATTCAGCTGCTCCGCAAAGGCCTCTGCCGCCTCCAGATCCGGTAAATGCTCCATCGCTATGACTATATGCTTTAGCCCAAGTGCCTTTGCATATGGGATCATGTCGATTACGTTGTTACTCGAAGTATGCATTGAGATGGCTTCCAGCTGGTTATCCGCCAGGAGCTGTGTCATCCTGTCTGCTTCCACCGCAAAATTTGGTCCGAACAGCTCCACTCCATCATAACCCATTTCATGTGCCGCAGCTAAATGCCCCTCTGTTAATACGGGATCAAACTCTCCAAAGGAATACATCTGTAGGTATAACTTTTCCATAAATAGCCCTGCCTTTCATCTGTCTTAATATTAAGTTATGAGACGTTGCTTTTTAACTTCTCATAAAAGGCGCTGTTCCTGCGCCGTGCAAAGTGTGCCCCAAGGGGCGCACCGCTTATCGGAAGATATTTTGCTCCCTATACTATATAATTGTATCCTTTAGGCGTTATAAGTCAACAAAAATACCAGATCGCTGAATATATACAATATCTACACATCTGCATCAATCTCGATATATATCCACTTCATCCCCAGCAGCATCCGCTTATCAGCCCTTATCAGCCCAAACCACTATACCTTTCCCAACAGATAATTACCATTCAAATACCTTTTTCAGTTCTTCCTGGTCTCCAAAGGAATGATAGGACTGCGCCCTGCCAGGTATCCCCTGCTCCTTGCCTTCCGCGTCAATTACCAGCACCCAATCCTCCTTGCTGCCCTGGGTCGGTGCCCCTACTTCCAACACTCCGCCGGAAACTGTTACCTCTGCCGGCTGCTCTGTCTGCGTTGCTGCGTCCAGATAGCATTTTCCGTCACGCGGGTTAAACCACCAAAGCTGAAGCTGTTTTCCTGCTAATCCGCTGACGTCAACAGCCGCTTTTCCCCCGCTCGGGAAATAGATACAGGCAAAGCTCCCCTCCCTGCTGATGCAGGCCTGGAGATGCTGGTCCATTTCCTCTTCTTTATCCCCTTCCTGGGACTTTAGAATTTCCTGGGCCGGCCTGCAGCTGCTCAAGTCCCTGGATTCCAGAAAATCCCGGAGAACCTTGATCTGGTAAGCCCCCGGATGCTCCAAGGCTTCATACCAGGTATACTTGCTTATCTCATTCCTTTCCCTTTCCGATATCGTGCACCAGACAGAGGCATGTCCGTAGGTGTGGCCAAAGGAGCCCGCAAACAAGCTCCAATAGGCTCTTTTCCGCACAATCCAGTCACCATGGAATTCCTTTATAACAGGCCAGGTAGTAGGCATCATCTCATAGGCAGGTTCCCCATCCCATACAGGCATAGCCACAGGCCTATCGTACTCCTTCTTCACCAGCTCATAGTTCTTTGGCTTTGTCCCATGACCCGACTGAAGCATAATAAAGCTGATCCAAGCCTCATCCCCCGTCCAGTAAGACATGGTGGAGCACTCCCCCGTCTCCATCTCATGGCAGGCATGATAGGTAATCATAAGCTCTCTCCACTCCCCAGTGGAAGAATCATAGCCCAGCTCTTTGCCAGTGATTCCCTTTGCCAGCCCCTCCGCCATCCTTCTCCAGACATCTTTATAATCCACGCCCAGATGGATAGGCTGACGGTCCCCGCCAAGGCACCAGATAATATTCTTCCGATCCTTATAACGGCTGCCAATCCAACACCCATATTCATAAGCATTCCCTTCCGTTACGGTCCTCTCATAGGTTCTGCCGGCCCAGTCATGCCCGACCACCAACTGTCCCCAGACCGGAAGCAGCAGCACATAAAACCCATATTCCTCCGCCTTATCCAAAATCCAGTCCAAATATTCAAAATACGCTTCATTAGGCGTCAGCAGATTATCATCAATCAGTGCTTTCTTCCCTGCAGGATTTCGCATCTCCACATCCCGTTCCGGATCCAATGCCACAATTTGAAGCACCGTAAACCCCTGAGCCTTTCTTTTCTGCATATAATAATCCGCATCATCCCACTTCATCCTCTGTGGCATAGTCCAGGCTGTATCGGCAATCCAAATAAAAGGCTTTCCATCCCCCCTCACAAAATATCTGTTATTTTCTGAAATACGTAATCTTTCCATACCTATCCTCCATTCATCCCTTCTCCGCATGTTCTATCTACAATAAATAATCGTAAAACTCCATATCCACCAGCTATCTTCACCGCCTCCACTATTCCCCAATTACCCTATAATTCAAGCGTCAAAAGTCCTCATTATACTAACGCGGCAAATCTGAGTGCAGCTGTATCCATCTGGGCGCAGACCGGGCCTCCCATGATTGCCTGCACTTGGCAATCATGGGATGTTAAAGGCAAGCCCAGGTGGATACAGCTGCACTCAGATTCGCCTCACAACCTACCCCTAATCCCCAAATCTCCACATCTGACACTCAAATCCCACTACTAATATTGTACTATACCAGCAACCTAATGCAATAGGTTTATTATAATGTCTTTTTGCATCAATCCCCTTAATCTCTTTGCGCCATATCCCAAGTCCCCTATCCCTTAACAGCCCCCATCGTCATACCCTTTACAAAATAATCCTGAAAGAACGGGTACACCAGCATGATCGGAATAATACCAATGGCTGCCGCCGCCATCCTGACCGTTTCTGTAGGCATGTCGGCACCCCGCCCCAGCATTTTCAAATATTGTGCATTCATATTAATAGCATTAAGGATATTCTGGATTCCATACATTTTCGAATTATCCAGGTAATACATACCGTTCTGCCAATCATTCCAGTACATAACGCCGCTTAATAACGCCAGGGTCGCGATCATTGGCTTGGACAGCTTAATTACGATTTCAAAATAAATCTTAAATTCACTGCAGCCGTCAATCCGTGCCGCCTCAATAATCTCCTCCGGGATATTCTGGCGGAAGAAGTTCTTCGTCATAAAAATATAAAAAGCATTCGTCATCAGATTCGGAACCAGCAGGGCAAACAAGGTATCCTTGATATGGAAATACTGGGTATAATTAATATAGGTCGCAACCAGTCCTCCGTTGAACAGCATGGTGAACACAACCATGTAATTGAAGAATTTCAGGCCGGGCAGCCCCTCCTTAGACAGCATATACCCGATTGACATTGTAATGACCAGGCAGAATAACACCCCAAGTACGCTTACAATAATAGTTATTGCATAGCCCCGGCCAAACAACTGCCACTGGCTAAGGAGATACCTATAGGCATCCAGGGAGAACTCCTTCGGCCAGAAGGAATATCCGTAATTGACCGCATATTTTTCATCCGTAAATGAAGCTACGATCAAAAGCCAGAAGGGCACCACTGCAAGAATTGTAACAATAATTAAAACGATGTGTGACAGTGCCAGGAATTTTTTATGTCCGATCATAGGAACCTCCTTCTAGAATAATGCATCCTCTTTGCTGTATTTATTAACCACCCCATTAAATATCATAATCGTGATAAAGCAGACGATGGACTGGTAAAATGCCGCAGCGGAGGACAGGGCGATATTGCCGTTCTGGAGCAATGCCCGGTACACATAGGTATCGATGGTATTGGTTACGGAATAGAGCATGCCCTGGTTTCTTGGCACCTGGTAGAACAGGCCAAAATCAGAACGGAAGATATTGCCCATCCCCATGGTGACCAGCATTATGATCGTCGGCTTTAACAGGGGCACCGTAATTCCCTTGATCTGCTGCCATTTTGAGGCACCGTCAAGCTCTGCTGCTTCATAGTAGGAATCCCCAAAGCCTACGATGCTGGCAAGAAAAATGATGGTCCCGTACCCGATATTCCTCCATTCATTTACGAAGGTCAGGATCCAGGGCCAGTAGGTCTTCGTCATATAAAATTTAATCTCCTGCATCCCCAAGGATCTTAACAGATGGTTGATGATACCGGTCTTTTCCCCAAGGAAGACATAGGCCAGGTAGGAAACCACAACCATTGACATCAGATAGGGCAGCAGGATTGCTGTCTGGTATATTTTTTTAGAAACCTTTTTACGCACCTCGTTTAAGAAAATCGCCAGTGCAATTCCAAGGATTGTATTCAAAAAGATAAAGAGCAAATTATATCCAATCGTGTTTCTGGTAATGATCCACGCATCTTTCGTCTTAAATAAATATTCAAAATTCTTAAACCCGACAAAAGGGCTGTCCCAGATGCCAAGCTTATAATTGTAATTCTTAAAGGCTATCAGCAAGCCGTACAACGGCATATAATTATTAATCAGCAAATACAGGATTCCCGGCATTCCCAGTATGTAAATGGGGATCCACTTTTTCAGCTGCTTTGTTTTCTTCATACTTGTACCCGTGCCTTTCAATTTTGGTGGCCTTCCCAAAAACCGGACAGACCTGGATAAGCGGGTTGGAAAAGGGAGGGGGCGTTGCAACACCCCCTCCACTCCGCTGCGTATTTGCCAGCTTTAAGACCGGCAGATACTTATTTCGCTGCCAACCAGGCATCCAACTGGCTCTGGTTCTCTTTAATAATCTCGTCAATTCCCGCATCCTTTAAGGCCTGAATGAAGCCTGGAACCGCTTCCTCCGGGTTCACATTTCCTGTGGTCAGGGTAGCTTTGTATTCATTCACCACGTTTTGGACTGCCGTAAGCTGTGTTGTTACATTTGCTGTATCAAAGGTATAACCGAGACAGTTTGACTTTGTTGCCCCTGCTAATCCGTAATTATCAATTGTTGCAAAGAATTCATCCGTATTCGGTGTACGCTGGAATACCTTTTTTGTATCGCCAAACCATTGGAGCATATCTCCGGCATAGCCAACAGTGGAGCTGTTGGTACCCTCAGGGTATGCAATAATATTCTGGGCTCCCTCCAGTTTCACATAATGCTTTCCTTCAATACCATAATTCATCAGGTTTGCCAGGGCTGTATTTGTATACAGAAGGTCAAGGAACTGGACTACCTTTTCCGGGTTTTCACAATTGCTTGCAATGCCCCAGGATTGGGTGTTGGTATAGCCTGTTGTTAATAAGGCAGCCCTGATAACGGACCTGCCCAGGTTTTTCCCCGTTATGTTTGCCCAATATGCCCGGCTGGATCCGACACCGCTGCTGGTGGTATAGCCAAAGCATTGGCCATTGGACATGGAGTCGGTGGTCGTATAGCCATTGGTTAAGGAATCAGGAACACAATAGCCCTTCTGCATCCATTCGTAATGCTGTTTACACATATCATAGAATTCCTGTGATTCATACCAGTTGGTAATCGTGGTGTTGTTTGCCGGATCCACAACGACACCATAGCTTAAGGAGTTATTGTCACCAAGACCGTCAAAGTTTGCACCAAATTCCGTAATGGAAGCACCGCCGCCATCGCCTAAGGAAATTCCGTAAGCGGACATACCGCTGTTTTTTACCTGCTCAAATATATTATTCCAATCCTCATCCGAGGTTATGGTATCCGGGACAGTAATGCCATATTGGTCTGCCAGATCCTTATCATACAGGAAAACCACTTCCTGTCCGGGATATAAAATGCTGGGATAGGAATACACCCTGCCATTAATCGTGCCTGCGGACAACAAATCCCCTGCAAGCTCCTTCAGGGACGGAGTTAAATAATCCGTGATATCAGTTAACAGCCCTTCCCCCACCAGGGTGCTCGGTGTTGATAACAAACCTACATTTACCAGGTCAAGCTTCTCACTCGCTGCAACAGAGAGACTTAATTTCGTACCCTGTTCAGGAATCGGTACGGGCTTCAGCTTAATACTGCAGTTAATCGCCGGTAAGGTAATCTCATTGATTGCAGCCTCCACCTCAGCAAGGTCTGCGTAATCCTGATAGATATTTACTACCTCCACCGCAATTTCATAGGGTTCCCCACTGCCTGCCGCCGGCTCCGCCCCCTTGGTCGCTCCAGCTCCGGCTCCACTTCCCCCGCCTGCGGTTTCGCCTGACTTGCCCGAGGAGCATCCTGCCAGCAAAGCAACCGCAAAGATAAATATCATTGCCATTGACAAATACTTTTTAAACTGTTTCATTTTCATAAACCCTCCTAGTGTTTTGTTGATGTTTACAATAATAACAAAAAGCATTTTATCATTATAGCAAAATAATTACCTGCAGTTGGACTAAAATGACCTGTTGCCTTGTCACTTTTCCCCAAAAAACACAACCCATTCCTTACGTCTGCTTCCTGCTCCGGTATTCCGTCGGTGATATAGCGTATTCTTTCTTAAAAACCCTTGTAAAATAAGCATAATCTGAGTATCCTACCATGAACGCTACATCCTTGATGGGTATCTTTGTATCCTTCAGAATATGGGCGGCCGTCTCCATCCTGGCCTGGGTGATATAATCAACGATGCTGAGCCCCGTTTTATTTTTAAAGGCCCTCATTAAATACTGGGGATTAAAATTAAGCTCCCTGGCGATATCAGGAACAGTGAAGGAATCCACCATATGGTCACGGATGTATTTTTTCACCTTCTGCTCCACGTCCTGGTCACAGATCTCGTTTTCCCTTTCCCTGATCTGGTAATCCGTAAGCCTTCCCCAATTCACGGCCTCGATATCCTTATCCCCGGAGGAAAGGGCTTCCAGCTTTTTCACCAGCATTGCGATAATCCGGGACAGTTCGGAATAATCAATGGGCTTTAAGACATAGTCATAGCATTTTAGCTGGATCGCCTTTCTCATGTAATCAAATTCAGGATGGCAGGTTACAAAGATGCAGTTAATCTCATATTTGCTGTCCCGGATCCAGTCTAACAGGTTCAGCCCGGAGCCGCCGGGCATCTCGATATCACAGATCAGGATGTCAATCTTATGCTGCTTAATGATGGAAATTGCGGATTCCATATTCATCGCCTTATAAACCTGGCGGATACCGCATTTGATCCATTCAATATTTGCTTCTACCGCATCAACGCTCCTTGGCTCGTCATCGACAATCAATGCATTATACATGTTTCCTCCATTTCCGGTGTATACCTCCAAACACTACAAATACTGCTGTTTTTATCAATTCATGCTCCTATCTGTTCATTCCTTACCCGTCCATGCCCTTATTCGCCCATTCCCTCATCCGTTCATTCCCTTATCCATGCAAGGGCAGGCTGATCTCCACTACAGCTCCGCCCGTCGGCGCATTGCTGACTTTAATTTCCACCCTTTCCTGGTACAGGATATCCATCCGCTCGATTGCATTCTGGATACCAATCCCCAGGTTATCCTGGTAGACCCTTGTCCCTATGAACTTCTGTATGCTCTCTAAGGTATCCTCCCGGAAGCCATTCCCAGTATCAGTGATGGAAATCTTCAGCCTTCCCTCCAGTTCACGGGCAAGCACAAAGATAAACAGCTTCTCCTCATTTTTAATTGCATATTTAATACAGTTCTCCACAAAGGTCTGGACAATCAGGGGCGGAATCGCCACACTGCCCACCTGGCTTTCCCATTCCACCACATAATCCAGGCGGTCAAGATACCGCTCCTTCTGGATCTGCAGATAGGTCTCCACATGCTGGAAATCATTTTCCAGAAGTACAAAATCCACCTGGAGATTCACGATATACCGGAAGTATTTCGTCAGATACAGCACCATTTTCTTCGCCAGGTCAAATTCCCTTACATCATAGGTATAGATTAAATTTAATGCATTAAGGATGAAGTGGGGCCTTATCTGCTGGCTGATGTATTTCAGCTTTGTCCTCTGCTCCCTGATCTTTGTTCTAAACAGGCTGATTTCCAGCTCATTTAGCTCATCCATCATCTGGTTGAACCGCTCCATCAGTCTGGTATATTCATTGTCCTCCAGGATGCTTTCCAGCGGTATCCTATAGCTGCGCTCCCCATTACCGATCATTTTCATCGCTTCATCGAGCAGCTTCAGCGGCCTGGCAATCTTCCTCTGCAGCCAATAGAGCAGCACGGGAACCATCAGGACGGATAGGATTACGATAACGAAAATAATCCTGTTGAACATTGGAAAGCTGCTCAACCTGGATGCATTTGGCATCAGCAGCCCGAAATAAAAGTCCTCGCTTCTCGCCGTCAGATAATAATTCGCATACCCTTTTCCCGATACCTCCACTTTTTTCTTTTGGATACCCTGGTGCTCCATATAAGCATTGATTTCAGGATTACCTAAGGTATTTGCATTGACAGAATCCATGATATAGACTGTACCAAGCAGGTTACCGTTATCCAGACCCAGCTTTTTGTACAATCCCTTAACAGGAATCCAGCAGCCCCCGCAGAAGCTTCCATATTTTTTTGTATATAATAAATGATACTCTCCTGATATCTTCACCACACTGACATGGTTGTAACGCATGTCCCCACTTTGCAGCTGCTTCCTCACATACTCGTGGACTGCTATATCGCCGCCGGCATTATTTCCCCTAAATAGCAGCAGCTCCATGTTTTCATAGTAGGCAAAGACGCCTTTTACATCCCCGTAACCGCCGGCCAGACTGCTAAGCCAATTGGTGGTCTGGGCTTCATAGCGGAAGTATTTTGATTTTGGCGTATCCTCATCATAATCATGCATGTAGAAATAGCTGTCACTTGTCGTAACATACTGGATAAAATCACTGTCAATCTGGGATACCAGGTTGTCCAGCTGGCTTAGGGCGATCTGCAGTGAATTCAAATTCCCTTCAATCAGCTTCTGCTCCATATTCTGGTAGCTTATGATACTGGATGTGATAGTCATGACCGTAATAGTTACCATAACGATCAACGGCAATATGATTACCTCATGAATAATTGAGCGAAACCTTTTCCTTCCCATAACCTCTCCATTCCTCCCACACAGGGATAAAAGTAAGGACCCGTCCCAAGTCCATACCTATTCTATCATAATTATAAGTGGCTGGGCATATGAAATGCCAGCCTATTAATTATCGTAAATGGCTTTATTTCTTATTCTTTTTTTAACCTTTGTCTGTACATGAAAAAACAGAACAATTTTCTTATATAGATAATTGTTCTGTTCAATAATTATACCAATTTCTCTCCAGGATTATCCTGAACATATGCTATATTCCGGCCATCTCTTGTATAATACCTTCGCAACAAAAAACGGAGCAGTTTTCTTATGAGAAGCATCGGTCTTTATAGCGCCGGCATACTACGGTATTTTTCTTTTGTGAACCTGACCGTAAAGCAGACCGAACGGAAGAGCCAGTCAATCGTCATGGCAATCCACACACCAAATACTCCCAGGTTAAAATAGATTGCTAACACATAGCTGAAGGCAATCCTCCATACCCACATGGAAACCAGTGA
>JARKQP010000420.1 GCA_029974875.1 Mobilitalea sp. | reverse complement strand
CAATGATTATTTCGTTATTGTCAGTAGCTTCGTCACAATAATTCTTTAAATTACTCCTTAGGGTTGAATAGTTAACTGCCAGCATAATAAACTCCTCCTAATAATTGTACAAATAATTGTTCAATAATCTGATTATTATATGCATATTACTATGCTCTTGTCAATAGTTTATGACAGACTTCTATTGACTGTCAGGGATATCAGTATTATAATATCGATATATAAAAGTTTAGCTAAGTGTATGCTAAAATTGAAACAAGCGGACAATACAATAACCACCCTGCCGTTATCGGAGGCAAAGCCTCCAGAAAAAAGGAGGCAAAGCCTCCAAAAAGAGGAGGCTTTGAAAATGGATGGAAATATAAGACAAGTGGTAACGACCCAGGCTCTATACAGGATGCCGTATTATATACAGCAGCTGAGGGTATTGCAGGAGCAAAAGGTTGAGACGGTATCCGCGCCAAAGATTGCGGAGCTGCTGAATTTAAATGAGGTACAGGTCCGGAAGGATTTTGCGGCGGTCTATTCTGCCAAGGGAAAACCGAAAATGGGCTTTATCGTATCGGACTTGTTAGCCAGCATGGAAGAGCTCCTGGGTTATAATAACTCGGATGAAGCAGTTATTGTCGGCGCCGGTTCATTAGCCCAGGCTATCATGGCCCAGGAGGGCTTTCAGGATTACGGGCTAAAAATTGTGGCAGCCTTTGATACGGATACGGACCGCATAGGTACGGATATTAACGGAATCAAGGTATTGGAAGCAGATAAGATCAGTAATCTTTGCAGACGGATGAAGATACATATCGGTATCATAACAGTGCCTGCATACCGGGCACAGGTAGTATGTGACCAGCTGGTAGCCGGTGGAGTCCTTGCCATCTGGAATTTCGCCCCGGTGCATCTATCCGTACCGGATCACATTCTGGTCCAGAATGAAAACCTGGCTGCATCCCTGGCAGTATTAACAAGCCATTTGAAACAAGCGCTGAAATCGGAGTCTTGACCTTTGGATAACCGGTTAGTTAGCCGGATAGCCAAATAGCAAGGATAGCCATATAGCAGGGCGGATGACAGCGGGGCGGAGACAGCAGGGCGGATGACAGCGGGGCGGAGACAGCAGGGCGGATGACAGCGGGGCGGATGACAGCGGGGCGGATGACAGCAGGGCGGGTAGATAGCAGGGAAGTCAGATAGCAAGGCAGGCAGTGGGAAACAGCGGAGAGCAATAAAGATAAAAGCAATGGAAAGCTGGAAGGAATATGAATACACAACATTTAAAATATGCAATTGAAGTAGAACGGACCTGCTCCATCACACAGGCAGCAGAGAATTTATATATGGGACAGCCCAGCTTGAGCAAGGCAATCAAGGAGCTTGAGGATTCCCTTGGGTTCACCATATTCGAGCGGACATCAAAGGGTGTAACACCGACCCAGAAGGGAATAAAGTTCTTATCCTATGCAAGGAATGTGCTGAATCAGATCGAGAAGATGGAGGCCTTGTCGGACGCTGCTGACCTGGATGCACAGAACTTTAACATCTCCATTCCCAGGGGCAGCTATATAGCGGACGCCATTACGAATCTTATTGCTGAATTGGATCAGGACAAGGATATCCATGCAAATGTGCAGGAGACAAACTCAATTCAGGTGATCAATAATATCATAGACGGTCCCTTCAATTTGGGAATCATACGGTATCAGACGGAATATGAGAATTACTTCGTGGATTATCTTTCTGAGAAGCAGCTGCGCTTCGAGCCAATCTGGGAATTTGAATATCTGGTGCTCATGTCGGAGAAGCACCCCTTGGCAAAAAGTGAGAGGCTGGACTGCCAGGAACTCAGGAAATATACTGAAATTGCCCATGGGGATACCAGTATTCCTTATATCATGCAAAATAACAGCATGAAACCGGACGCAGCAGCTAAGTCCCCAAAGTGCATCTATGTATATGAGAGATGCAGCCAATATGATTTATTATCTACGATACCTACTACCTATATGTGGGTCTCCCCGATCCCGGAAAAATGGCTGCAGCGCTATGCTTTAGTACAACGCAGGTGCCAGGCATCGGGACAGCGCTATAAGGATGTATTTATTTATCCCAAGGATTACAAGCTTACTGGGCTTGACCGGAGATTTATTGATAAATTGTCAGAGGCTAAGAATGAAGTGACCTTTAAAGAGTACAGGTGAATTATATCCATCAACGAATAGCGTTGAAATTCATTAAGGGTTCCAAGAGCTTTCTTCTGAAATCCCCCCTGGTAGTGGAATTCCGAAATGCCATACCGAAGGCCATAAAAACCTAAAAAGTTATTTCATCCCTGTAATTAATGTATTGTCAATAATTACAGGGTTTTTGTTTGCTTTTTAGCCAGCGGTTAGCCGGGGGCACTAAATTATGTACATTTGTAAATTATATATTTCGTTTTAGATTTTACATGTACTTAAAAAGTAATCCTATGTAAAATTGAAATGTACTAAATAAGGGGCCAGTGAGGACAGGAGGAGTAGGAGTGGAAGGAACAATATTAGAATTAAACAATATTGTGAAAGCTTTTCCAGGAGTAAAGGCGTTAAATGGAATAGATTTTAATTTAAAAAGCGGAGAGGTGCATGCGATATGCGGAGAAAATGGGGCGGGTAAGTCAACCTTAATGAAGGTGGTATGCGGTGTCCATCAACCGGAAGAAGGGAGTATGTCCGTAAATGGAGCCAGGGTAGAATTCCACAATCCCATGGAAGCATATGAAAAAGGAGTTTCTATTATTTTTCAGGAGACCAGTCTTTTTGAAGAAATGACAGTACTGGATAATTTGTTTTTAGGTCACGAGATAAGCAAAAAGGTTGGACTGGTTCCGGTTATTGATTATGAAACAATGAGGCATAAGGCAAATGAAATATTTAAAAGGCTAAACACAGAAATCAATTTAAATGAGCAAATAAAAAACCTGGGTGTTGCCCAGAAGCAAATGGTGGAAATAGCCAAGGCGCTTACCTTTAATGCCAATATTATTATTTTCGACGAGCCAACAGCCTGTTTAACCCAAAGGGAGGTCACCGCATTATTCCATATAATCTCAAACTTAAAAAAAGAAGGCTTTGGAATTGTGTATATCAGCCACAGGCTGGAAGAAATATTTGAGATGTGCGACAGGGTTACAGTGATTAGGGATGGACAATACATTTCAACAAAGGATGTAAAAAATACGAATAAAGATGAACTGGTTGCTGAAATGGTCGGAAGAAAAATGGGATCCTATTATCCTAAAACGGAAACAGAAATAGGAAAAGAAATATTTGAGGTCAGGGACTATTATGATGATGGATTTTTAGATAATATATCCTTTCATGTGAGAAAGGGTGAGATCCTTGGATTTGCAGGCCTTGCGGGGGCAGGGAGAACAGAATTAATGGAGTCTGTCTGTGGTTTTACCGGGCATGCGGCAGGAGAAATTTATCTGGATGGGAAAAAAATAGAGATCCAAAATTATAAGGATGCTAAGAACTACGGAATCGTATATGTTTCAGAAGACAGGGGTAAATATGGACTAATTACAGACATGAGCATTGAACAAAATATTACATTGCCCCAGTTAAAGAACTTTGCTAACCAATTGAGCCTTTTAGACAGAAAAAAAGAAAGTGAAATTGGAACAGAGTACATACAGGAGATTGGAATTAAAGCCCCCAATTCGAGATTTTTAGTGAAAAATCTTTCCGGCGGAAATCAGCAGAAGGTATCTGTAGCAAAAGCATTAGCATTAAAACCAAAGATCCTTATTCTGGATGAACCGACGCGGGGTGTGGATGTAAATGCAAAAGCAGAAATTCATAGGATCATAAGTGAGCTTACAAAAAAAGGCCTGACGATTATTATGGTGTCATCAGAATTACCGGAATTAATAGGGATGTGTGACCGGATTTATGTAATGAAGGAAGGCAGGATTGTAGGTTGCTTTGACAGGGAAGAGGTTACCCAGGAGAAAATACTTGCATTAGAACTGGAATCTGAGAGAGTATAAATTTTTAGGAAATTGCGAAATGGTATGGCCGGTGAAATTTTTTATACAATAGGTGCAAATTCCTTTGCTCCATGCTGTATACGCGCAAATTTCACTCAAGAGCCTGCACCAATAGTATAAAAAACAGCAGCAGTTCCTGAGTTTTAAGAAGAGAGGTATCTGTGATGATAAATAAAAAAGCCCTGACATCGGAAGCATATCTGGGATTATTCTTGATGCTAATATTGGCGGTCCTAGGTATCTGGGCAAAAGGATTTTATTCCATAAATAATGTTATCAGCTTGTTAAATGCCTATAGCTATATTTTGATAGCTTCCATAGGAATGAACATGATTATTATTACATCCAATATTGATGTATCTACAGGGGCACTAATCTCCGTAGTATGCATTGTGATAGCAGCCTTTGGGAAGCTTGGACTTCCATTTGTATTGTTGTTGCCCATAGCCATGCTGGTTGGGGCAAT
>JARKQP010000412.1 GCA_029974875.1 Mobilitalea sp. | reverse complement strand
GCATATCTCAATAACGGACATGCCATAGAATGCCCCCGCTGCGGAAAAAGAAATCCCCATGAAGGCCTGAAGGAAATATTATCAGCCATGGAGAGGGGGATGCATTCTGCGGCGCCGGATGCTGAGCTTATTTCGTGGCCTTATGGACAATTGATAATGTGGGATCAGGATCTTACCGTCGAATCTGCGGCTCATTTACCTGAAAATGTGATTCTCCAGCACAATTTTGAGACCGGCGGGAAAGGATTGCAGCTTGGGAAATGGCGGGATGCTTATGATTACTGGCTGTCATATATAGGTCCAAGTGATTCTTTCAGGGCTTGTGCTGAACGTGCGGCAATGAATGGAAACCGCATTTTTGCTAAAATACAGGTGGGGTGCTCCTGGGAGGTATCAACAGTACCTTATGTACCCGTACCGGGGAATTTATACAGAAAATACTCGGAGATGCATAAATTAGGCGTCAGCGGGGTCATGCAATGCTGGCTGATAGGCAGCTATTTCGGACTTATGAATAAAGCGGCGGGAGAGCTTTCCTTTTCTCCTGTTGATCAAACAGAAAATGAATTTCTTATGCGAATTGCAAAAAGAGATTGGAATATAAACGCGCAGAGGGTAATCGATGCCTGGAAGCTTATGCAAGAGGGGTATAATCATTACCCGCTGTCGAATATTTTCGGATATTATGGCCCGATGCATGACGGCCCGGTATGGCCCCTTTATCTGATTCCCCGTGATCTGCCTCTGGTAGCAGCCTGGAGAGTGGACTACCCGCCTCAGGGGGACAGGATCGGCGAATGCATTCTTTATACCCATACCCTGGATGAGATATGTGAACTGACAGATAATATTTCACGTTTCTGGAGCAAAGGAGCACGTATTATTGAATCACTTTCGGATTACTACAAGGATGACTATGAGCGCAAAAACGATATCGCTATTGTAAAGGCACTTAGATTGCAATTCCAAAGTGGTAATAATATCATGCGGTTTTATAAGCTGCGTCAGGAATTGATATGGGATGCGAACTCCCGCCGTGAAAAAGTATTGGATGAAATGGAAGTGCTGGTAAAGGAAGAGATAAAAGTAAGCAAGGATCTGCTGGAGCTCGCCGGGGCAGATTCGAGGCTGGGTTT